>JAXISU010000291.1:0-3399 GCA_034680425.1 Cyclobacterium sp. | reverse complement strand
GGTAATCAAGTCTGAAAAAGCCTTCAGATTGGGGAAGGCATAGGTATCAAAAATCAAGTGGCGCAAGCGCCGCACCTGTGCGGAATAAGGTGCAATCAACCCAATGGTCCAACCTTTTTCCTTAAACAACCCATAGCCAATCCGTAAGATCGTATCGTTGAGGTACTGACAGGCAAACTGGGCTTCTTCGGGATTGAAGGTACTCAAACTTTCCGCCTCCGCTTGTTCGGTATAGCCCGAACCAGCTGTATCCACCCATTCAAGGATAGCCTCCTCACCTCCAAAAGGATGGCTCAGGGTATTTGCTGCAGCTTCAAGTTTGCCTTCGTAAAACTGTGCATTTGAAAATCCCATGATGACTTCCGGCATGCGGTACTGTACTTGCAGCAGTTGCGCAGCACTGGAATGCCGCTGAATCACCTTTTCAAACAAGGTGGTAGCCAAGCCTTGATTAGCTGCTTCGAAGGACTTGATAGTCGGAGGCAATTGGCAGTGATCCCCAGCAAAAACCACCCGCTTGGCCTTCAAAATCGGAATCCAAGTTGCCGCCTCCAAGCCTTGGGCAGCCTCGTCGATACAAACCAAGTCAAATTGCATGCCTTTGAGCGCATGCGAACCCGCACCCACTAGCGTGGAAGCAAAAACCTGCGTTCTCTGAAAAACATCCGTTCGAATGTACTCTTCTAGGTGCTCCGCAGCCTCCCGAATTCGGCTGACCTCCTGGTACATCAACTTGCGCTGCGCCCGTTCCTCTGGACCAAAATTCCGCTTGTATTGCTTGGCTAGCTGCAGGTAGCTCTCTGTTTCTTTTCTCAATTTCCGTAGATCTCGGTAGCTCTCATGCAAGGCTATTTTTGCATCGAGCGTCTGATTGAGGATCTTTTCCTCCACACGCGCTGGATGCCCAATGCGAAGCGTCCCAATCCCTCGGTCCACCAATTTTTCCACCAGCAGATCTACCGCTGCATTGCTAGGGGCGCAGACAAGCACCCGCTGATTGCCGCTGACGGCACGTTCAATGGCCGCCAATAAGGTGGTGGTTTTGCCAGTGCCTGGAGGACCATGGATCACCGCAAAGTCTTGCGCTTCCTCCACCTTTTGACAGGCGAGGACCTGACTGTAATTTAAATTAGGAAAGGTAAGTTCGGGGGCTGATTTAAATTGAGGACTGGCTTCACCATACACCAGATCTCGAAATCGGAGGACTTGAGGATGCTCGGCGGCCATCACTTTTTTCAAGGCCGACTCCATCTCCCGGTAGCTAGCCTCATCAAACAATAAATCCACACCAAGCCTCCCCGATTCCATCCAATCGGGTACCTCATCTGCCTGAAGCGTTACGACAAGGGTGTCTTTTTTGGCTTGATTAACTACCCCATTGACCCGAAACTCAGGGCTATGGTATCCATCCTGCGTAGAAAAAAAAGTAACCGACTTGCCCGAAGAAAAGGAAGATGGGTACTGCGTATCCGTCCGCTCCACCTCGATGATGAGCCGCTCCCCCATCCCAATCTTCGTCTTTTTAAGTAAGATAGGATGCCAGGTAATGCCCTCCTTTTTTTTGTCGGCAACTGAAGTATGGAGAAACTTTTTCTTGTACTGAGCCAAATCTTCCTGCCACTCTAGTTTGAGTAGCTTCAGACCTTGCTTGAGTTCGTCGAGGGAATTACGCATGAATTGATGTACTTTAGCCTAGTAACACGCTCTTAGTTCGAGTGTTTTTGCTTTTTAGCCCCTGCGAATGAATTTTCTTGCACATGCATATTTATCGTTTGACCAGAATGAGATCTTGATTGGCAATTTCATCGCGGACTTTATTCGGGGAAAAGAAATTGAAAATTACCCAAAAAAAATTCAAGTCGGCATACACCTTCACCGAGCCATCGATGCCTTCACGGATTCTCACCCCCTAGTCAAGGAGGTACAAAGCCATTTGCGGCCCCAATTCGGACATTATGCACGGGTGATCAGCGATGTGTTTTTCGATTACTTCCTGGCCAAAAATTGGGGCAAATACACATCGCTTCCTCTAGAAACCTACAGCAAACAGGTATATCAGACACTTCAGTCCTGCCCAGCCCCACTCCCTCCCTCCTTTTTACGCATGCTGTATTGGATGGAACAACAAAATTGGTTGTATGCATACCGAAACCTGGTAGGCATACAGCAAGCCTTGGATGGATTGACCCGCAGAGCCACCTTTGACTCCAAAATGAATGAAGCTACCCAGGTGCTCCGTGAAAAAGAAGAAGAAATTGAAGCCCTCTTCTTCGTTTTCTTCCAAGATTTGGAGACTTTTGCACAAGCCACGCTAGCCACCCTTTCCCAAAGCCATGATCCTGCTTAAACCCAAACTATCGACCTACATCTCTTTAGGCGCCGTACTATTTTTTTTGCTACTAGGACTGGTCTTGATTTTACGGGACTTTGCTTACAGCAGAAGTTATGGCTTGTGGTTTTACTTGGTAGCAAGCTCCCTGATCACCCTCGTGCTTTTGATGCTTTTAGTCAAAATGATGGCTGGATGGCGATTTATATCCGCAGGAAAAGAAAACGTAGTGATCAAACTTCCCCTGCGTGGCAGCACCAAAGTCTATCCGGTCACTGAGATTTTAGCTTGGGAAGAGGAAACCGTCCTTGCCAACAAACGAGAATTCAAACAGGTGACGATAGTGTTTCAGGACCGGAATTCCATTTCTGTTTCCAACCACGAGCACGAGTCCTACACCGAATTCATCAACTACCTCAAAAAGAAAGCGCCGAAGCAACTGGTGAAATCGAAAAAATCCTGAGTCAATTTTTCATTATCCGCAACCCAGGTAATGGCTGAAAAGGACTGGGAATCAATGTGGAGAATTGTACAATGTACCAGGTAGTGAATCGGGTTAGAGCAGAATTCTAACTACAAGAATACACTACTTGGTACTTCGTACTTGATACTTTTTTAAATATCGAATACCCAACTCCGATGGATGAATGAAGAAGATTGCTTGAAGTCACAACAAAAGGCTGTGAACAGTCAATCGTCAACTTTTAGCAATAACCTATTCCCACTCAATCGTTGCGGGGGGCTTGGAGGAAATATCATACACCACGCGGTTGACTCCCTTCACACGATTGATGATGTCGTTGGACATCTTGGCAAGGAATTCATAAGGCAAGTGAATCCAGTCTGCAGTCATCCCATCGACGGAACCCACGGCACGAAGCGCCACTACCTTTTCGTAAGTACGCTCGTCCCCCATCACCCCTACCGATTGGATAGGAAGCAAGATGGCGCCCGCCTGCCAGACCTGATCGTACAAGCCATGCTCCTTCAATCCTTGAATAAAGATGTAATCTACTTCCTGGAGGGTCTTCACTTTTTCTTCGGTGATGTCACCCAAAATTCGAATGGCT
>JAXISU010000290.1:0-3424 GCA_034680425.1 Cyclobacterium sp. | reverse complement strand
TCGAATTGAAAGCGATTTTGTAGATTTGTTGGTTGGCATTGGTGGCGGTAATCTGTCGAGTTACACACTCCAAATCTCTCCAAAAACATGCACAACTGTTGTTATGGTAAGTGGCGGATATCCAGAATCTTATGCCAAGGGATTTCCAATGACGCTACCTGAAAAGACGCGAAACAGTATTGTCTTTCATGCGGGTACAGCCCAAAACGAATCCGGCGTACTGACCAACCAAGGAGGCCGAGTACTTGCCATCACCGGGATGGCTTCCACCTTGGAAGCAGCACTGGATTCAGCCTATGCAACAGTGGCGGAGATCTCTTGGGAAAAGGCCTATTTTCGAAGAGACATAGGCCAAGATATTTTAAGATTAGAAAATAAGTAAGTGAATAAGGAGGCGAAAGCCCTGTAGATAAAAATAATATGTCTGGATGTAGTTCATGTGGGACCACCTCAGGTGGAACAGGAGGATGCCAAAACAACGGCACCTGTGGCACGAGCGATTGCAATAAAATGAATTCTTTTGACTGGCTTACCCAGATGGGTATCCCTCAGCTGGATACGTTTGATATCGTGGAAGTCAAGTTTAAGGGAGGAAGAAAAGAATACTTTAGAAATGTAGATTACTTAGCCCTCAATACCGGAGATCCGGTGGTAGTGGATGTGCCTAGTGGGCACCACATTGGGTACGTATCTTTGCAGGGCGAGTTGGTTCGACTTCAAATGCAAAAACGCAAAGTAAGAAACGACGATAACATCACTCGAATCTATCGTGTAGCCACGCAGAAGGATATGGAGAAATGGGAGGAAGCCAAAGCTCGTGAAATCCCAACTTTGTACCGTTGCAAGCAAATTGTAGACGAGTACCGTCTCAACATGAAGATGTCCGATGTGGAGTTCCAAGCGGATAATTCCAAGGCCACCTTTTACTATTCCGCAGAGGACCGAATCGACTTTAGAGAGTTGATCAAATCCCTAGCAGGAGAATTCAAAGTACGGGTAGAAATGCGCCAAATCAGTCTTCGTCAGGAGGCAGGTAGATTGGGTGGCATTGGGGTATGTGGAAGAGAATTATGCTGCTCCACCTGGCTAGTAGACTTTAAAAATGTGACTACCTCAGCGGCACGTTACCAGAACCTGTCCTTGAATCCTGGCAAACTTAGTGGGCAATGTGGACGATTGAAATGTTGCCTCAACTACGAGTTGGATACCTACATGGAAGCCATCAAGGATATCCCACAAGTGGATAAGCCTTTGTTGACAGAGCAGGGTCCTGCCAAGTTGCAGAAAACGGATATTTTCAGAAAGTTGATGTGGTTCAATTACAACCATGACAACGATTGGATTAGCATCACCTGTGATCGTGTACGTGAGATTCAGGCATTAAACGAGCAGGGCGTAAAGGTATTTAACCTTCAAGTCGATGATTCGAACGAAGTCGAAGACTTGGCCGCTCAGTCAACGCGTGAACTGGAGTTATTGGATAAGAAGTTTTCGAAGAAGAAAAAGAAAAAGAAGCGTCCAACCGATGGAAATGCTCCCCGCGTCAATCCAGGCCAGGGCCCAAGACCAGAGGCTAGTGCTCCAAAACCTGCTGATCAGGCCACCTCAATGGCTGCACCAGCACAAGTAAGACTTGCGGAAGGCAACCAATCCCCTAGACAGGGTGATAAGCGCCGTAAAAACAAAAATAGACCCCGTCCTAACTCAAATCAGGGTTCAGCAGCAGGGCCAGCAGCAGGAATACCCAAAGCGGACTCCCCTGCTCCTAAGCCAGCAGAAAAGCCTCAGGAAGGCCCAAGAAAGTTTCCACCACGAATCAATCAAGGTCCTAGTGGCAACCCAGGCAATGACTAAACTCTACCAAGCTTCACTTCTTGGCATCGTTTTACTCCTGTTTTCTTGTGGAAAGGACCGGATCTTTGAAGAGTACCATTCTTTTGAAGCTACCCAATGGGAAGAAAGCGATTCTGTCAAATTTGACCTCTCCTCCTTGGGTTCTGAGAAGGGACAGGCAATTGTAGGGGTTCGCTATACTGAAGACTATCCGTTTTCAAATTGCTACATCAAGGTCATCTACAGAGACTCCAGCAAGGTAGTATTGGCTGATAGCCTTTGGAATGTCCCCATTTTTGATAAGCAAACAGGCAAGCCCATTGGAGATGGTTTTGGAAATACCTTTACCACTTATGATACCCTTACTTTTCCCTTCCCTGCGAGTACTAGAGAAGTTATTTTTCTCCAATACATGCGTCAACCTCAATTGGAAGGAATTGAGTCAGTAGGATTTAAGGTAGTAAAGCCTTAACTGAACTGACTCAGATGGGACAATTAGAAGGACTTCATTATTCCAATCAATTCTTTTCAGATAGTACCTTCCTGTAAAGTATAGGGTTTGATTGTCAAGGAATTACTTGGATTTTGATTGAACCGGGATTTGTTTATCCCCTAGCCCTTGTGAAAATCTTTTCATTTGGTTTATATTTGCATCACTTTGGTGGCAGGAAGCGATTCCTGTTAGAGCCAAATCGGATTAGAGAGTTGGGTGAGTGGCTGAAACCAACAGTTTGCTAAACTGTCGTACGGGTTATACTGTACCGGGGGTTCGAATCCCCCACTCTCTGCACAAGAAAAAGCCCCTTAATACTTAATTAAGGGGCTTTTTCGTGAAATTTCTATTATCTATCTCTGGTCAATTGAGCTTTTCCATAGGAAAAACAGCAGGGAACAAGGTCTTGTATACCGAATGGAGTGCTTTTTCAGCTACCGATTGCTTCTCCTTCATCTCGGTATTATCTAGCCAATATGAATAGTGAAGTGAAGAGATTTCCTCGGCGGATTCGTAGCCAGTCAGGTCCTCTTGCAATTCTTGACCAGTATACAATTCGGTTTGTTCTAAGTTAGGTAAATTTCTAATGTTTGCACCTTCAATCATCTTTTCAGTAAGTTGAAACAGCTTGAGGTTACTTTTTTTGATACTATTAAATAAGTCCTCGTTCTGCTTAGAGGGAAAATCTAGATGCAGAGCAAAAAGAGCATGGGACTTTATTAGCTTAGGAACATCAAGATTATGGGAAATGAGAAGGGAAAGTAATCTTTTTTCTAGCCCCAACACTACTTGAGGGAAATCACTTGCTAATTTATTGAGAATTTTATCAGGGTTACTTTCCTTAAAAATTGGTAACACCCATTTTTTCTCTTGTTCTTCAAGGATTAGCTCTAACAATTCTAAAGAAATTAATTCTTGTGATTTGTCACCTTGGTTGATCATAGTTAAAATCTGATTCAAGGCTACAGGATCATGGTTGAAGGATAAACAGAAAAGAATGTCATTCATTGCTGCTTTTGTCTCAGCCAATAGCAGCTTCCCTAGAACAGGATAGGCTTTCCCAAGTTCTTTATGACAAACCAATAAGAAAGTATATTT
>JAXISU010000289.1:0-3432 GCA_034680425.1 Cyclobacterium sp. | reverse complement strand
CCGGTAGTTTTGTGCGCATGTCGGGTAGTGGCATGGGTTGCCCAGATTGGCCAAAATGCTTTGGTTCGGTCGTACCTCCTACAAGCGTGGAGCAACTACCTGCAAACTATCAGGAAATTTACCTAGAAAAAAGGCTTGCCAAGAATGACCGCTTTGTAGCTATGCTTTCGAAGTTGGGATTTACAGAAACTGCCGAGCTGCTTGCCAACGACAAGTCCATTCAAGTTGAAGAAGACTTCAATGCCACCAAAACTTGGATTGAGTACATCAATCGACTTATTGGTGTTGTTATTGGACTACTTATCTTGGCTACATTGATCAAATCCTTTTCGCTTTGGTCACAAGACAAATGGATACCTGGAACTGCCTTTCTAGCACTGTTGCTCGTTTCTTTCACAGGCTGGGTAGGATCTATTGTAGTATCCACCAATCTGCTTGCCTGGATGATTACATTCCACATGTTGCTTGCTCTCGCTTTGGTGGCCGTTCTGTTGTATAGCCATCATCGAGCTACTCGATTAATTCGTAAAAAAAGTAGTACCCATTTAATGCCACGCAAAATCTTTGGATTGCTCCTTGTTGTCTCTTTCCTGATGTTGATACAGGTAGTGTTAGGTACGCAAGTACGTGAAGGGATAGATCGGGTTTCCTTTGCGATGGGTAGCTTACTTCGTGCAGAGTGGGTAGGTAAAGTAGGGTTGGTTTTCTTAGTGCATAGGTCTTTTTCCTTATTGCTTTTGGGAATTCATGTGCTCTATTTTCTTTGGGTATTTAAGTTTTCAACTCGTGGCACCTTGTTTAGCTCTTGGAATCAGATTCTTTTAATTTTGTTAGTCATTGAGATTGCCTCAGGTATTGGAATGGCTTATTTTGGTTTACCTGCCTTTTTACAGCCGGTTCATTTGCTGTTTGGCTCTTTGATTTTGGGAGTGCAATTTATTTTACTACTTCACGTGAAGGACCAAACAATACTAAAATCGAATCTGCAAGTATGAATGCCGTTGAGATAACTTCAAATAGTATACTTGGTCTACTTAAAAGTAGGGCTAGTGCTTATTACGATTTGATAAAGTTTAGACTGTCCGCTTTGGTTACTTTCTCTGCGGTTTTTGGATATATTCTTGGCGACCGAGGTATTGACTTTGGATGGTCTGGATTTATTGGTCTTGTATTGGGTGGTTTCTTTATCTCCGGAGCTTCTGGGGCTGCTAATGAAATCATGGAGCGCGATTTGGATAAGTTGATGAAGCGTACCCAAAATCGTCCATTGCCGCTGCAGACAATTTCTTTGCAAGAAGCTTACTGGTTTACTGGATTTATAGCTTTTTTGGGTATTGGTTTACTTTGGATTTTCACCAATCCGCTGACCACTTCATTAGGGGTGTTGAGCATGTTACTTTATGTATTTGCCTATACTCCACTCAAGCGTGTAGGCCCAATTGCTGTATTCGTAGGTGCAATTCCAGGCGCAATGCCTCCACTTTTGGGTTGGACAGCTGCTACAGGGGCGATTACCTATGAGGCGTTGATTATTTTCGGTATTCAATTCATCTGGCAGTTTCCTCATTTCTGGGCCATTGCCTGGGTTAGTGATGAGGATTACAAGCGTGCTGGATTTAAGTTGCTTCCAAGTGGCGGAGGCCAGGATTTGAATACAGCCATACAAATCATGATTTACACGTTATTTCTATTGCCGTTGGGACTTCTTCCAAGTTATTTTGGTTTGGTAGGATTGAATTCTGGGATTGTAGCCACGGTATGTGGGGTGTTGTTCTTGGCTCAAACATTTTCATTGATGCGGGATTGCTCCCGAAAGTCAGCCCTGAAAATCATGTTTGGTTCCTTTATTTATTTGCCAGTAGTACAGATTGCGTATTTGTTAGACAAAATGCCTTAAGTGATGGAAAGTGAGTTGAAATATGTTGATATCGTCGAGCAGCCAATTAGCATGCATCCTAAAAAGTTTGCGTTGTGGCTGTTTTTGGTCACTGTAGTTATGATTTTTGCAGCATTGACCAGTGCATACATTGTTCGTCAAGCTGAAGGAAATTGGTTGGAGTATGAGTTGCCGGAAATCTTTTGGGTAACCTCAGGAATAGTGATATTGAGTTCCATAGCCTTGCATGTGGCTTATTATGCTGCCAAAAAGGATAATTTTCTAGGACTGCGAATTGGAATGGTACTTACTGTTTTTCTTGGAATAGCCTTTTTAGTAGGGCAATGGTACAGCTGGGTAGCCTTGGTTGACCGAGAGGTGTTTTTTGTTGGAAATCCAGCAGGATCTTTTTTGTATGTTTTCACTGGTTTGCACGCGCTTCATTTGGTCAGCGGTGTGATATTTCTGATTATTGTATTAATTTCGACCTTTAGAGACAAAGTGCACTCTCAAGCGTTAAATACCTTTGAAATGGCCACTACCTATTGGCATTTTCTTGGGGGCTTGTGGTTGTATCTGTTTCTGTTTTTGCTTTTGAATCATTAAAATTAACCCAGTACCATAAATTTTACCTATGTCTGCTCATTCTACTGCTATCGAAGTAAGCACGAAAAGAGGCATTTGGGGAGGAGGAAATGAACCCCTAAAAGCCAGCTACGGAAAACTCATGATGTGGTTTTTCTTACTCTCTGACATTTTCACTTTTGCTGCCTTTTTGATTACCTATTTGGCCATTCGTGTAAGTTATCCTGCCTATGCGGGTGCTGCTGATACTTTTACGGGTTCCAATGAATATTGGCCTGTACCTGAATTGGTATTTGAAGCAGTGCCTTTTTTACATGGTGTTCATGCACCACTTGTATTCGTAGGGATCATGACTTTTATTTTGATTGCCAGTTCGGTAACGATGGTGTTGGCTGTAGAAGCGGGCCATAGAAATGATCGAAATGATGTGGTGAAATGGATGCTTTGGACGCTTTTAGGTGGCATTACCTTCTTGAGCTGTCAGGCTTGGGAGTGGTCTCACTTTATCCATGGTACTGAAGGAGGATCGCTACTAACTTATGTGAATACATTAGGGCAGAATGTAACTGAAACTGTATTTGGTGCTAATTTGGTAGTGAACGAATATGGTCCTGCTGCATTTGCACAATTATTTTTCTTCATCACTGGATTCCACGGATTCCACGTGACGATTGGGGTATTCTTACTATTCCTTTGCTTCTACCAAGCGGCAGTAGGTATTTATGACAAGCGTGGTCATTACGAGATGGTGGAGAAAATTGGTCTCTACTGGCACTTTGTAGACTTGGTTTGGGTATTTGTGTTTACCTTATTTTATTTGATTTAAGCATTTCAATTCGCTCATTATGGAAGTTCAAGACACTAAATCTACGCTTGAGGTTGCACCTCGAAACGAAGAAAAAATCAAAAAGATCTGGAAGACTGCCTTTATTCTTCTTGCCATCACGGTTGCGGAATTTATCATGGCGTTT
>JAXISU010000288.1:0-3435 GCA_034680425.1 Cyclobacterium sp. | reverse complement strand
GGCTGCTTAGTAGCATTTATTTGAAGCAAGGCCGATTTGAGGAGGTTTCCCAAGAATTCCATGTGGTAGAGCAGGGCGCAACCGAAGTATTTAAGAAGAGTAGTTTTTTTCTGGAAATGAAGCAAAAGGTGGATTTTTTGCGCAAGCAGCTGCCCATGAAGATGAACATTGAAAAGGAGATCCTGCCCTCTCCACTCAATGGCTTTGCCTTACAGTATTTTCCAGTTTTGACGGCAGATGGAAAGCAGTTGTTTTTTACCAGAAGAGGTGGGACAACTTCGTACGACAAGGAGGACATTTACATCTCTCAGGCGGAATCCTCAAAAATCTGGACTGCTCCTCAAAGTATTTCTGCCAAGATCAATTCTTCCTATAACGAAGGAACCTGCTCGGTCACTGCAGATGGAAATTTTTTGATTTTCACCTCTTGCGATGCTCCAGATAGTCAGGGAAGTTGTGATTTGTATAGTGCAGAAAAATTGGGTGGAGAATGGCAAGCCCCCAAGAATATGGGAACCAAGATCAATTCTTCTTCCTGGGACTCCCAACCCTCACTTTCTGCTGACGGGAGACTCTTGTTTTTCTCCTCAGATCGGAGAGGAGGCCTGGGTGGAAATGATATTTGGTATGCAGCTAGAAAAAGGGATGGCAGCTGGACCGAAGCCAAAAACCTAGGAGCACCCATCAATACCCCAAAGGATGAAATTTCTCCTTTTCTATTTTTCAATAACGAAACGCTTTTCTTTGCCTCAGATGGGCATTTGGGCTTTGGTGGGATGGATATTTTTCTTTCTCGAGTCTCAGGAGGGCTATTTCAAGAGCCGGAAAATTTGGGTTTACCGATCAATGACCACCTAGATCAGGTGGCACTTTTCATTACTGCCCAAAAAGACTATGCCTACTACAGCGAATTGAGTACTTCCCGGAGCACCAGTGATCGTGCCTTTTTGTATCGATTTAAGTTCCCGGAGGAAATCGGAATTGGAGAAAACTTGACCGTAACGGGAGGGCAGGTGGTTCATGCCAAAACAGGGCAGCCCATTTCTGCGCAGCTTTCCTTGGTTTCCTTGTCCAATGACAGTACGCGGTACCAGTTTCAGTCGAATGGTGAAAATGGATCGTTTTTAATGCTGTATCCAGAGCAGGATGCCGCGGGACTTTATGTAGAAAAAGCAGGCTTTTTGCCCAAAATCTACAATGTAGATCGAGATTCCATCAAAAATATAAAGGACCTGAAAGTAGAATTGGTGCCAATTGCTTCAGGAGAAGAGTTTGTATTTGAAAACGTGTTTTTCGATTTTGACAGCTTCGATCTCAAGCAGGAATCCTTGAGTTCCCTTCGTCGCCTTCATCGTTTCTTACTGAGCAACCCAAAGGTTTCCATCCGCATTACGGGGCATACGGATAACCTGGGTTCGGACGAGTACAACCTTCGCCTAAGTTTGCAGCGTGCCCAAAGTGTGCAGCGCTATTTGGAAGGGGAGGGGATTCGTGCCGATCGGATTCAAGTCGTAGGCAAGGGGTTTCGGGAGCCAATGGTTCCCAATAATAGTCCTTCCAATCAAGCGCTAAATCGCCGGATTACGGTGTCTATTCAGTAAAGCAATGCATATTTTATAAAAAGGATAAAATTTATATTGTCTTATTATAAAATCGTTATATAAAACTCAATTATTTTCAATTTTTCAGCTTTTTGGAGGCATTTTAGGGCAGCTTCTTTTGAATTACTCAGGACTCAAGGAAGTAGGGGTTGTAGTCAACTATAAAATTGGCTTTTAGACCGAAATTGTAATTTTTTTATCCACTCATCCTTTATTTTTTCCAAATTGTTAAAAAAAAATTCAAAAAATTAACTTTTGTTAACATTGAAAAAATCCAAATAATTAGGTGTTGCCCCTTCGTAAGGACTAAATAACAATATTTTATTTGGAATATATCTCAATAACCGATTTCCTTGATTGTTAGCGTCTTAAACTTTTCCCTCTTTTTTGGTGTAGTGAATTTGAGTTATTCCGTTTTTCGGGATATTATTGAGTTTAAATAACTAAAAATTAACCAACATGAGGAAAATTTTACTTCTAGGACTCATGCTTTTCTTGGTCAATGCAGTAGCATTTGCACAAGGTCGCGTGGTCACGGGTACGGTTACATCTGTCGAAGACGGCATGGGCGTACCTGGTGCAACAGTTCTGGTAAAGGGAACTACCATTGGTACTGCCACTGACATTGATGGCAAGTATTCAATCAATGTACCTGCCGGAAGCAATGTATTGGTCTTCACGTTTGTGGGACTAACCTCTCAAGAGGTGAGCATTGGAAACCGATCCACCATCAACGTGGCATTGGAATCTGATATCACAGCTTTGAGTGAGGTGATTGTAACAGGATATGGCACGCAGCCGAAGCGAGAAGTGACCGGTGCGGTTTCTTCCGTTAAAGGTGATGCGATCCAAAACCTACCATTGCAATCGTTTGACCGTGCGCTACAAGGACGTGCATCGGGTGTACAAGTTAGATCTTCTAACGGTCTCCCAGGTGGTGCGGTAAACATCCGTATTCGTGGTGTAGGCTCGGTAAACGCAGGTAACGAACCGCTATTTATCGTGGATGGGGTACAGTTGAATAACACATCCAACGCATCCTTTACCCAGTCTAACCCACTTGCCTTCTTGAACCCGAATGACATCGAGTCTATGGAAATCTTGAAAGATGCGGCTTCTGCTGCGATCTACGGTTCTCAGGCTGCAAACGGTGTTGTGATCATCACAACCAAAAAGGGTAAGCAAGGAAAAGCGAAATTTGAATTCAACGCTTTCTCTGGAGAAACTCAGCCAATGAAGTTCTTGGACGTTCTTAGTGGTCCAGAATGGTACGGCATGAGAAGAGATGCGCTTATCAACACAGCAAATACTGCACCAGAAGCCAACGCTTTGAATGCTATGGGTGTTTTGCCAGCTAACTGGGCCACACTTACTAGACCAGCTTTGGACGCAATAGGCTTGGCTTTGCCAACCTACGACTGGCAGCGTGAAGTAATGGGAGCAGGAAGATTGAATAACTACGAGATGTCAGTATCTGGTGGTGATGACAAAACGACCTTCTTCTTATCTGGTTCATACAACTATCAGGAAGCTTCTTTCAAACCTGTTGACTTTAAGCGAGGTACCGTACGCGTGGCCTTGACACATCAAGCCAACGCTCGTTTGAGCATTGAGACGAACATCAACTTGTCTACTTTCCAGCAGAATGTCCCTTTTGCTGTAGAAGGTTCTTTCTTGGGTAACCCAGCGTTCTCTGCATCAGCGGTGTTGCCACACAATGCCATCTACAACGAAGACGGAACATTTAATACGGCTATTAGAGGTGTATTGGGTCAAAACGTAGTACAGGTGAATTCCTACAACTCAGGTCTTCAGCGTACGAATACTGTAGTAG
>JAXISU010000287.1:0-3440 GCA_034680425.1 Cyclobacterium sp. | reverse complement strand
TCGAATTAGTTCCCCTGATCTGAACACTGCAAAATCAAAAGGGTCCTCCTCCAATTTTTTCGCATACTGCTGATCCAAAAGCAAGCGAGGGTAGGCATTGCCTGGTTGAATACGCTGCTGTTTCAGCTCTAAATAGATAGTACCCAGTGCAAGATTTCCTTTGACCAAGGGAATAAAAGCAACAAAGGTATTCCCAGGTGCTCGCTCCCTACTTGAAATAAAATAAAGATTGGGCACCTGTGTAGCAAAATCACTCTTGACAAACTCCTGTTGCAATTCCTTAAATGATTTCCCTTCTAGAGCACCACCGATTTGAACTCCTGTTGGAGAAAAAATACGAATCACTACCTCAAACTGATCGAAGTAATTATCCAGGTAGATTTTCCGAATTTTACTCACTACCGGGTCCTTAGACAACAAGGGATCTGCCAATCGATTTTGAATAAATAGATCATTCTTTAGCCTTGAAAAAATATCAGCTAAGAAAATGGAAGTTTGGCCATCCGTAGCGAGCAGTTGTTGGTTTGCAAAGTCAATCTTAGTTTCTACCAAGCGCTCCGCTTCCGCTTGGTAGCTACTTGATGCCACAATACTCGCGGAAATAAGGCTTGCATAAAACAACGTCAAAAACGTCTCTAGTCCTAGACGGTAAACATTTGCAACTAAATCAAACCGGAGAATAGAAATAAGAAAAAGGAAGTGGATCAACCCTGCTATCCCCATCCAAAAATTCCAAATAAAGAAGCCTATTAAACAAACCGCAGCAACCAAAAACAACACCCGGTAAACCTTACGCCTCTCGGAGCCTCCACGAGTTACCAAATGGATTAAACTTAAACTGATAAAAACATAAGCAGCAGCCCATAAAAACAAGACCAAAAAACTAGCACCTACCCAAGCATCAAAACTAGGGATAGCAGAAATATTTAGGCTCCAATTGGCATGAAGAACCAAATCACGAGTTAAGGCCCAAAGACTGATAAAAAATAAGGTGGAACTCAGAAAAGTGAGTACAAGCACCAATTCTTCTCTAAAGCGAAGTCTCCAACTCGTAAACTTCTCTACAATCGGCTTTGAAGAAAGGTGATAAACCAAAAGTCCAATAATCAAAACGAAGCAGACCGTATGAACAAGCAAATCCCCTAAACTGGGAACAAACCAAGAAGAAGTATACCTAGTCTCCTCAAAAAGCGGAAGATTTAAATAGGCTTGTGGAAAATTGAAAACCAGCATACTCGCCCTGACCATCAAAAGAATCAGAAATCCATAGCCTATTGCCTGCCAAACCTGTCCCTTCTTCCATTTCTTTCTTAGGAAAATAAGGCTTAGGAAAACATAGAGAAGAAAGATGGAGCAGCTAAAAATAAGCAAAGGTGTGTTCCAAGCTTTTCCCAACGTGACAAATCCCGGTTGAAAGTCAATCCCAAAGAGGGGTAGTCCAATAGTGGACTTGACTTGAAAAGATCCATCTTCCGGGTTGGGATATAGCGTAAACAGAGAGTTCCCAAAAACCTCTGGATTTGGCCCCATGACGACAAAATCGTTTTTTATGGTGCCAGGCCAAACTAAGCGAAATGCTTGAACGAAATAGTCATTTCCCCTTCCGGAGGACATCTTTTGTTGTTTCACCAAAAAAGTACCGGATGGAGATTCAAGGACTTGGAATTCTTTTTTTAAATCTAGCCCCGAAAAATCAAGAAGAAATTCATTGGAGGACCAATACTTAACCCCTTTTTCTGAATTCAGAATAAAAAATGGATGAGAATAAGTACCTCTACTTATTCGTTCAAAACTCAAGGAATCCGCTTGGCTACCTAGAGCAAAAAACAATTCAAAATCTTGAGTGAAGGCAGTTTCAACTGCATGAATTTTCTTCTCAATGGCCTCAAGGTATTCTTCTTCTTGACTTTTTTGATAAACAAAAAAATTCAAGATTAGGGTAACAGGCAGAAGAAGTACACTTCCTATGAGAAGGAGGCGGCGGAACGGAAGCTTCATGAAGACTAAAAATAAAAAAGCAAAGTCTGGTATCAAACTTTGCCGGATAGTATTAACGAGCCTGAAGTTTGGCTTTCTTCTTTTTAGAAGACCGATACCACAAATAGCCTATTATCCCCGCCATTAGGTAGGGCATCACTACCAAATACAAAATTCCATTGTTAAGTCCCGCTCCAATCGAGGTATCTCCATTACTCACATTATTCTCTACTGAGGCACGGCACATGGAACATTGAGCCTGTGCACCAACTTGGATAAAGAAACTTGCTAGAACAAAGAAAAGGATTTTGAATTTCATTTGCTTTCCTAAAGTTGGCGGTTAACTAATCGAAAATTAAAAGGTCTGCGTGTAATAAGGAGAAATCATCAGGTAAACAATCACTCCAGTTACGGATACATACAACCAAATGGGATACGCATACTTCACTACTTTACGGTGTTTTTCCCGTTGGTTGGTATACCCATAGTAATAGGCAAATAAAATCGGGAAGAGCGCAATGGCTGCAAATAAAATGTGCGTAATCAATAAGAAATAGTATACAATTCGAATGGCCCCTTCACCGCCGAAAGAAGTGCTTTCTGCTGCTCCATGGTAGATTACATAGGACACCAAAAAGATCGCTCCCAAAATAAAGGCAACCGTCATGGTGGCGCCATGTTGGGAGTATTTTTTCTGTTTGACAAACACCAAAGCGACGATCAAAGCTATAGACGCTGCAGAATTAATCACTGCATTGAGGTGCGGGAGAAAATACACCCAGCCCCCCAAAGAGGTAAGCTTGGTAGGCATAAATAAGAGAACTGCTACTGCCAAGGGTATGGCTATAGAAATGCCGATGATCCAGTTTTTAACTTTTGCTTCCTGCGAAGCTGCGGGTGTGTTATTCTTTGCCATGAAGTAAAATTTTGGTTTCCAACATCAACAGATCCACTTCCTCACGGGTGGTACCGCTGTAATAGCCACGGATCCGTCCTTGTTCATCAATCAATATAAACTTATCACTATGTACGAAATCATCTGGCACTCCATTCCCGTCTAAAGCTGGCAGTACAAACCCACAACGTGCCAACTGGAAAGTCTCTTCCTTCGTTCCTGAAAGGAATTGCCATTTTCCCGGAATGGCATGATGCTCTTCTGCGTAAGCTTTCAAAATCTCTGGCGTATCAAAGGTAGGGTCAATACTTATAGATAGAATCTGTACCAGCGGCTCGTCTCTAAAGTGATCATTTACCCGTTCCATCTCCTTAGACATTACCGGACAAATACTCGGACAAGAAGTAAAAAAGAAATCCACAATCGTGATCTTACCTTTCATCTCAGCTCGTCCAAACTGCTTACCGTCCTGGTTGATAAATCTGAATTCAGGGATAAAATGCTGCGAACTATCAGAAGGTGGACATTCCTGAAACGGATTATCCACTCCATTTTGAAAGAAAATAGG
>JAXISU010000286.1:0-3447 GCA_034680425.1 Cyclobacterium sp. | reverse complement strand
CGTCCAGAGCAGGTGGAGGATGCGGTAGATTTTCTAGAGGATCAACCTCTCATTGGCTTTGATACCGAAACCAAGCCTTCCTTCCGAAAAGGGGAGTTCAACCACGTATCCCTACTTCAACTATCGACTGCCAATCAAGCCTTTATTTTTCGGCTCAATAAAATTGGATTTCCTCCTGCTTTGAGAAGTTTGCTTGAAAAAGAAAATGTACTCAAAGTTGGCGCTGCCGTGCACGATGACCTCAAGGCCTTGAAAAAGTTGACGGACTCTTTTTATCCCCAATCCTTTTTTGACTTGAACGATGAACTCAAGAAGGTGGGCTTTCACAATGTGGGCGTTCGCAACCTTTGTGGGATGGTCCTCAAAATCCGCATTTCGAAGGCGGAACAGGTTTCCAATTGGGAGGCAGATAAGTTGACGGAGCGACAGCTTCGGTACGCGGCTACAGATGCCTGGGCCTGTTTAGAGATCTTCCAAAAATTGAAGACTGAGGGTTTTTTGGATGAGCTTTTGGGGTAATTGGTTTACCCCTAACACATTCTTAGCCTACTCGAACTTTCACTCGATCTGCACTGGAAAAATAGCGTTCCCCGATGTTTAGGAGGTCTGTGGCAGTGAATTTTTTCAGGTAGTTGAATCGATTTTCGTAGAAACTGAAGTCAAGGCCAGAATAGTAGACTCCCTTGAATTGTTCAATCAGATCAAAAGGTGAACTGAATTTCGAGAATAGCTGACCAATCAGGTAATTTCTCAAAATTTCAATCTCCTCAGAATCTGCAAGCACCGTGCGTAAGAGCTGGATTTCCTTGTCGATTTCCTCAAATACTTCCTCCTGATGCGCTTTTTTTACATCAGCAGCAATTATCCAATAGGCATAGGTGTCCAGTTCTACCAAGGAGGAGTGGATCCCGTAGGTATGTCCCTTGTCTTCACGAATGTTTTTGACCAGTCGTGAACCAAAGTATCCTCCCAATAAGGTGTTGAATACGGCTAAAGCAGGATAGTCGGTATGTTTTTTGGGGATCGCCCAAGCGCCCAAGCGGATGCTGCTTTGGACGGCTCCCTCTTTGTCCTCCTGGAATTCCCAGGTTGGAGAAGGGGACATCAATTCCTGCTTTTGAGCCCCATGTCTCAAGGGAAGCTGCTCGAGTTGTGCAAGAAGTGCGTCTAGTTCTTGAAGCGTAAAATCTCCAGAAAGGAATAGGTTGCAATCCTTCCAGAGATTGGATTGGCAGTAGGCTTTCAGCAGCTCCGGGGTGATTTCTGAAATATGGGCTTCGGTAATTTCCTGACCAAATGGATGTTCTGGGCCAAATAATCCTTTTTTGAATAATTGTCCCGCCCGAGAACTTGGTTTTTCTTGGTCTAGTTTGAGGCTGAGCTTGCGCTGAGACTTTCTTTTTTCCAGGTTATCTTCCGGAAAGGTAGCCTCTGTAAACAGGGAGATGAAAGTCGGAAGCAGGGTGGTCAGGTGTTTTTTGATGCACAGCAAACTCAAACCTTCCTGGGCATAACTTAGGGTAGGATATACCTCTGCTCCATGGTAATCAAAAAATTCAGCCAACTGCTGGGCGCTTGCAAGTATTGTGCCCTCTTGGAGCATTTGTAGCGTAAAGGAGGGGGTCAGCGCATGTAGATTGGAAAGTGTAGATCTGGAACTTGCACCAATAACTTCCAATTTGACCGCTTCAATCCCTGGAGTTCGGAAGAAAAACACCGTACTACCTGTGCTCAGCTGGAATTGCTGAGGAGCAACTAGGGCAAATTCGGAAGGAAGGGAAAATTGAGGTGCTTTAGAGCGATCTACAGACATTAATTTGCAGCAGCAATGGAAGCAATGGAATAGCGGAGCGAAAACCGTAGGGTTTCAGCTAACGGATGGTTTTGAACTTGAGGTACCAAGTAGGAGAAGTCCAAACCTAGTCTCTTCATGGTAAATCCACCGCCCATAGTGAAATACCTTCTTCCACCTTTCGCGTCATCCTCATAAAAATAGCCCGATCTCAAAGCAAACTTATTTGCATACAAATACTCTACCCCAAAAGAGACGGTGAGTTCACTTAACTCTTCTTGAAAGCCATCCGGTGCATCGTTGAATGAACCAAACATTCCAGAAATTAGCGGTCTATTTGGATCTTTTCCAGCGGCGATGATCAAGTTGCCACTTGCATCAGTTGCTAGGGTTCCGTCCGTATTGGTTTTGTAAGTAGGAGGTGTAGGCACCATCAATTTATTCGCATCCAAGGCAAAGGTCAAGGAGCTTGTAGGATTTACATTGATTTTGTAGGCTGTACCTGCACGGAAGGTAGTGGGAATGTAATCTAGGTCCTGTGCACTGTTATAGGTGATTTTAGGGCCTATGTTGGAAAGGGTAAGACCCCAAGACCATACGCCTTCTTTTTCGCCTACAAGGATTGGCTTCTGGTGGTACAAACCAATGTCGGCTCCAACACTCGTTCCTGGACGAGATTCGGAACCACCAGATGCTGACATGTTGCCAGAAAGGTTGGAATGAATAAATCGTGCAGAAATACCCAATCCGAGGTTAGCGGAAAGTCGTCTGGAATAGGTGCCTCCAAGGGCAATATCTCTTGGATTAAACTCTCCGATGGGATTGCCTCGTCCATCCGTAAGGGAGATATCTCCCATATTGAAGTAGCGAAGATCCAAACCAAAGGCTGAGTTCTCATCAATTTTTTTGTAACCAGCCAAGTAGCTCAAGGACATGTCGTTGACTAGCTTGCCTAGCCAAGGGGAATAGGATAGGGAAAAGCCGTAACTGTCCTGGATAAAGGCGAGCTTACCCGCATTCCAATGTGCAGAATTTGCGTCTGGAGAAGTAGCTACCCCCACATCTCCCATGGCTGAATGACGGGAGTCAGGAGCAAAGTTTAAAAAAGGCACCGCAGTAGTAATGACTCTTCTGCTTGGGTCTTGTCCCGAGATGATCACACTGTTTTGCGCGAAGGAGGTGAGTCCTGTAAGTACAAAAACAAGCGTAAAAATTGATTTCTTATCGAATATGGCTTTTTTGTTCATTGAATCACCAGTTTTCCACTTACCGAATCCACTTGCAAGGAGGATTCCGATCGTAATGTTAGTTTGTAAATATAAGTTCCTTTCGCTGGATATTTCGTTTTGTGCTGTAAAAAAATCCAGTCCCATTCTTCCAGTATTTCCGGAGCTTGAATAAAACGTTTTTCTTCCGAAAATAGTACTTGGCCACTCAAAGAAAAAAGAGTCCAAGTAGCGATTAAATTCTCCAGAGGCCGGTTGTGCTGAAAGCGAATGGATGCTTTTTCTGTAGCGGGATTCGGGTAGATTTGGTGAGTTAGCACTTGTAATCGGGTACTGTTTTGAACCTCAATGGAAAAAGTAAAGGAACCTTGATTTCCAAAACTATCCCAAGCAAGAACTTGAACCTCATTTTTCCCTTCAATCAATCCT
>JAXISU010000285.1:0-3474 GCA_034680425.1 Cyclobacterium sp. | reverse complement strand
TTTCTTTATTTGCTCGCTTCTTTTCTCTAACCTCTTGTTTCTAATCTCTCGGCTCTCGCTTCTTGGTTCTTTTATCTAATCTCTTGCTTCTTGTCTCTAAACTTTTGCTTCTCAATATTTGATACTTATGCCTAAATCCTACCCCATCCAAAAATCCGAAGAAGAGTGGCAGAACCAATTGGATCCCCTATCCTACCAAGTCTTGCGCCAAAAAGGAACAGAACGACCCTTCACCGGTGCTTACACGCTCAATAAGGAAACAGGCATCTACTCCTGCAAGGGCTGTGGCAATCCCATTTTTCACTCCGACTTCAAGTACGACAGCGGCTGCGGTTGGCCAAGTTTCACCCAGCCCATTCGTCCAGAAGCGATTGAGGTGCACATGGACTACAGCCACTTGATGATTCGGGAAGAAATTCTCTGTGCTTCCTGTGGTGGACACCTAGGTCACCGATTCCCAGATGGCCCCAGCGACCAAGGAGGCATTAGGTACTGCATCAATTCGGTGAGTATGGAGTTTGGGAAATAGAAGCAAGAAACAAGAGCCGAGAAATTAGACATAGCATCCTTGTAGGTGTAACTTCCTGCCATCCTAGAGCAGCATCCAATCTTGTCTCAATTATCTCGCTTCTTTTCTCTAATCTCTTGCTTCTTGTCTCTAATCTCTTGCTCCTTGTCTCTTGTTTCTAATCTCTTGCTTCTTGCCTCTTGCTTCTTTTTTATTGCATTTCCCCAATACCACCCTATATTTGTTCTCGAAATGAAATCAAACGCAGCAAATCTTATTTTTTCTCTGCCAGCACAGGTGCACCACCTGTTGCATCATTTTCATCATTCCTCTTGAGAGGAAGATACATACACCCACCCCGGTGCAGCTGATGATAGGGATTCGGCCAGTCACCACACCTTCATTCAATTAGTTTCGAATTCATTCAAATTTCCTTATGGAACAGATTGTACGCATTGCCGTCCAAAAAAGTGGCCGCCTATCCGATGATTCACTCAGCCTTATCAAAGAGTGTGGCATCAAGTTTTACAATGGAACGGGCAAACTCAAGTCCACCTCCACCAATTTTCCCGTCGAATTCCTTTTTCTCAGAGACGATGACATTCCTGGCTATGTAGCGGATGGCGTAGCGGACCTAGGTATTGTCGGTCAAAATGAGGTAGCCGAAAAAGACAAAGAAGTGATCTTGCTCAAAAAACTAGGCTTCTCCAAATGCAGACTCGCACTCGCCATCCCCAAAGGCACTCCCTACGAAGGAATCGGCTATTTCGAGGGAAAGAATATTGCCACCTCCTATCCCAAAATCCTGGGTGACTACCTCCAATCCCAACAAATCACAGCCTCCATCCACGAGATTTCTGGTTCTGTCGAGATCGCTCCCAGCATCGGCCTAGCCGAAGGCATCTGCGACATCGTCAGTTCAGGATCTACCCTGATGATTAATGGCCTCAAAGAAGTGGAAGAGGTATTTAGATCGGAAGCCGTCTTGATCGGCAATTCAAACCTGAGCGATTGGAAAAAAAGCATCGTCGAAAAACTCCTATTCCGCATCAATGCTGTGCAAACGGGCAAAAGTAACAAGTACGTCCTAATGAATGTACCCAACGCCTCCCTTCCCAAAATCATTGCCTTGATTCCGGGCATGCGGAGCCCAACTATTTTGCCGCTGGCAGAAGAAGGCTGGTCCTCGGTGCATTCGGTGCTGAGTGAAGATCAGTTTTGGGAAAATATGGACGAACTACGCGCCGCCGGTGCCGAAGGCATCTTGGTCGTTCCCATCGAAAAAATGGTTATTTAAGGATACGCTAGACTTCAAAAGATGAAACTGCTCGTGAACCCCAGCCCTGAGAAGTGGCAAAAGCACCTGGCTCGTCCAGCGATGCAAACCAAGAAAATTAAGAAGATCATCAAGCCTATCTTTGAAAAGGTGGCTCGAACGGGAGATAAGGCATTACGCAAGTTTGCCCAAGAATACGACCATGTGCATCTGGATTCCTTACTCGCAAGTCAAGAGGAGATCCAGGCCGCAGCGGGACAACTCAGCCCAGAACTCATAAAAGCGATTGGACTAGCCAAATCCAACATTGAAAAATTCCATGCGGCTCAATCCACCCCTGATCTGGTGATGGAAGTGATGCCTGGAGTTACCTGCAGCAGAAAGAGCGTTCCCATCCAACGCGTGGGCTTGTACATCCCAGGAGGAACTGCCCCCCTATTCAGTACAGTGCTTATGCTGGGCGTCCCTGCCCAACTTGCGGGCTGCCGTGAAGTAGTACTTTGCACGCCCACCAACCGCAAAGGAGAAATCCATCCCGCCATCCTGTATACTGCCCAGTTGGTCGGAATTACGAAGGTGGTGAAAATTGGAGGAGCACAGGCCATTGCAGCGCTGACCTTCGGAACGGAATCGGTTCCCAAAGTGGATAAGATTTTCGGCCCGGGCAACCAGTACGTGACCGCGGCCAAGCAGGAGGCTACCAAATATGGCGTCGCCATTGACATGCCTGCAGGACCTTCCGAAGTGCTCGTTTATGCAGACGAGACGGCCATCCCCGCATTTGTCGCGGCAGACCTTCTTTCCCAAGCCGAGCACGGCGTGGATTCTCAGGTTGTTCTAGTCAGCCCTTCGGAAAAATTCGCCCAGAAAGTATTGGCAGAAATCTATAGCCAACTGGAAGCACTTCCCCGCAAGGAGATCGCTGCCAAAGCCCTAGCCAACTCTTGTGCGGTAATCTTGGAAGATCAAGCCACAGCCATCGCCCTGATCAACGATTATGCCCCTGAACACCTGATTCTAGCCGTAAGAAAGGAAGCGGAAGTGACCAATCAAATCCACTCGGCAGGCTCGGTGTTTTTGGGCAACTACAGCCCAGAGGCAGCAGGAGACTATGCCTCCGGCACCAACCATACCCTACCCACCTCCGGCTATGCCCGCAACTACAGCGGGGTATCCTTGGATAGTTTCGTAAAAAAGATCACCTACCAGAAGATCACCCCGAAAGGCCTCAAAGCCCTAGGTCCGGCAGTAGAGACCATGGCAGCCAACGAGCAATTGGATGCCCACAAGCAAGCCGTGAGCATTCGCCTCGCACACCTCAAACGTATGAAAAAATGAGGATAGACATCTCCAGCCTACTTCGGCCTCACTTGCGCCAGTTACAACCCTATACCTCTGCTCGAGACGAGTACAGCGGTAGCGAAGGGGTGTTTTTGGATGCCAACGAAAACCCATTCGGATCCAGCACAAGTCAGGATTTTAACCGCTACCCAGATCCCTACCAATCTGCCTTGAAGGAGGAAATCGCCAAAATCAAAAGCGCAAGCCCTGCACAGATTTTTCTGGGAAACGGATCGGATGAAGCCATCGATTTGCTTTTCCGTGCCTTCTGCAACCCAGGACAAGACAATGTCATCCTACTCCCTCCCACTTACGGGATGTATGGAGTCAGCGCTTCCATTAATGGAGT
>JAXISU010000284.1:0-3498 GCA_034680425.1 Cyclobacterium sp. | reverse complement strand
TCGTATTGAGTTTGTTGATGTACAAAATTTCGTCAAAGCTAGGTGCAATATGGTCTGCTTGACTGGTGACCTTGGGGCGATTTACATTTTCTGTAAAGGCATAAAATTTATTGGCCAAGCCCGAGGCTTTAATTTCGTAATCCGTGTACCCATCACCAATCACATAAATATCCCCTTCGAGGTTGATGGATCGGATGGTTTCTGATTTTCCATTATTTTTGGAAAGCGGGTTTTCTCGGTTGAAATCGATGATTTTCCCACTCTCGTCGTAAATCAAGTCATTGGCGAATACATTTTCCTTTTTGATGCCGTATTCGGTTACTATCGGGATGATGAAATCCTTGAAGCCATTGGAAATGATAAAAACATCTGCGGCATTGTCTTTCAACCAATCTCTGTTGCGCTCAAAGGATTTAGATACCTTTTGCTTCAGGACCAAAATCAATTCCCCAATTTGAGCCTTGTTGGCTTGAAGGATTTGTAGGCGCTGCTCCAGACTCTCTCGGAAGGTCAAGCTTCCGTCCATGCCCTTGTCTGTGATGTCCTTGATCGCTTGGAGTTTTTCTTTTTGATTGGGATCTCCAGAAAGACTGATTTCCCCCAAAATATCTAAGGCCTCAACACGGGTAAAGGTACTGTCAAAATCAATGATGAATTTTTTGGTAATTGGCATGGAGCAGGTGAAATTTTAAACAGTAAAATTAAGAGATTGTCAAAAAAGTAGACCATCTATTTCTGAATTTGTTAAAAAACTTTTTGCTCATTGTGTTCCTGAAAATTCAGGTTTGTCTTAAAGTGGAATATCTCAATGCGTTTTTCTACACTTTTCAATCCTTAATTCTGCAGGGGGAAGAAGTACCCTTGTAAATTACTTTTGAGTCCTTGACTTTTCTCCTAATTTTGAAGCACGGGTTGGTCAATGAAATAAAGCGAACTTACTTTGTTGAGTTGACCTGCCTATTAAAATTTGATTAGAACAAATTGAACCATGAAAACGAACGCTACTATTTTTATCCTAGCCCTAGTTGTGGGCCTTGCTGCTTGCCAAAAAAAGGGTGTTGTGGCTCAGAAAACCACCTACGAACTAGTTGGTGAAGCCAAGACGGTTCCGGGTAACTATGGGGATGTGGTCAAAGAGGCAAATGTGGTGACTACAGCTACCTTGGTTCAAAAAGTGGAATCGGCAGGAACATTTACAGGGAAGGTTTCGGGAAATATCAAGGAGGTATGTACCAATAAAGGCTGCTGGTTTGCAATGGAATTGCCCAATGGTTCTAGTATGCGCGTTACCTTCAAGGATTATGGGTTTTTTATTCCTACCAATTCCCAGGGATTCCCAATTACGATCGAGGGAGTAGCTACCTTGTCTGAAACTGATGTAGAAACTTTGCGCCACTCTGCAGAAGATCAGGGCAAATCCAAGGAGGAGGTAGCAGCAATCACTTCTCCTAAAAAAGAAATTACCTTTGAAGCTTCAGGTGTCCTAATTAAAGCCAAGTCCTAATGCCGCTTGCTTTAGATAACTTACGGGTAGGGCGGATTTACCGACTAGTCAATTTGGGTGAAGTCCGAAAGATTGAAGTGATGGCTTGGATTTCGGGAGAAAATTTCCGGATTAAGGATCTGGACACCCTTGAGTTTTACACTTTGCACGAGTTGCTTCAATGGGGTAAGGGCAAAGATTATGATCTGGAGGAATTGCGTTAAGAGGCAAACTTAATTTTTTACTTTTTAGTACCAAAGAATTAGGTTCTAGGGTCCTTCAGCGTAACAAATGTCACCCAAAAAATCTTCTGGAACGTCTAGATTTACGCATTCGTTTTTTCAATTATGTCGAAAAGTTTAACAGCTGCCATCGCTCAGGCCAAGTGCCCTAAATGTCGAGAAGGGAATATGTTTCCGGTGTCTCCATTTAGCTATCGGAAACTAACGGTCATCCATTCTCGCTGTGCTGTTTGTGATGCCGATTTGGTTCCTGAGCCAGGGTTTTACGATGGGGCTATGTACATCAGTTATGCCTTTTCCGTAGCGCTGATGGTAACCTCTTTGGTAGCCATCAATGTATTGGTTGCGAAGCCCGAACTTTGGATGTATTTGAGTACAGTGGTGGGACTCACGATTTGTTTGATGCCAGCCATGCTTCGCTATTCCAAGACCCTGTATCAATACGGGGTAGGGAAATTGAAATACAGAGGGTTTTAAGGCCTTGTCCTGTCCTTGATTTGTTGTATCTTTTTCAATCTCTAAAAGAAAAAGATGAAAAAATTTGCTCAGAAGTTCCTCATTTACAGCATGGGGTATTTTTACCTGGTTGCGGGCGTCAATCATTTTAATACTCCTGATTTTTACCTTCCACTCATTCCTCCATTTTTCTCCAATCCTGAACTCATCAATATTCTTTCTTGAGTGGCGGAGATTTTACTGGGTTTGGGTGTCCTATATTTACCTACTCGCAAGCGTGCTGCTTGGGGCATTTTTGGGTTGTTGATTTGTTTTATACCGTCTCATGTGTATTTCATCCAAATCGGCTCCTGTATTGAAGGTGGGCTTTGCGCTCCAGAATGGGTAGGTTGGGTCAGGTTGTTGATTTTTCATCCCATCCTTCTCTATTGGGCTTACTGGGTGAGTAAAAACCCACTGCTAAACAAGAATTCCTAACCAAAAGGGAGTAGAGTCAATTTTTTTTTTGCTTTTACAAGCAAGCAATTTGGTAGTTAACCCCTTCATTTTTACCCTATAAAGGCCTTACGTTGTGTATCTTTAATAACATTTTGTTATTATTACTAACTGAAATGATTGAAAAGCAAACTTTTGTGTTTTAACTTTCGTTATAGCATCAGTTTCGACAGAAAAGCATGGAATCTATCTTAAAAAAAAATACGGGTTGAGGTCAACAGTAAACTGTTTCTAAAGGATCCATTCAGTTCGGAATTGGGAATGCTTATCGTAAGAGAGGGAGCGTTACTGATTCAGGAATTGGGAATGGAGCACTTTACCTTTAAGAAATTGGGGGCAACCATCGGAAGCACGGAAGCGGCAATTTACCGGTACTTTGAAAACAAGCATAAATTGCTCTTGTATCTCAGCGCTTGGTATTGGGCTTGGCTGGAACATAATTTAGTATTTGTTACAGCTAACCAATCGGATGCAGAGGAACGTCTTTCTGCTGCAATTCGGTTATTGGTTGAAGGGCCCATATACAAAGAAAATGATTTTTTGGACCCTGTGGTACTGCGTAGCCTTGTGATCAATGAATCCATCAAAGGGTTCTTGACTAAGGAAGTTGATTTGGAACATGAATCGGGCATATTTTCTCAGATCTATAAGTTTGGAGACCGCGTTTCTTCCATTATTTCTGAGATCAACCCGGATTACCTATACCCAAAGACCTTGGTTTCTACCATTCTTGAATCTAGCCTTTTGCAAAGCTTTAATTCTCAGCATTTGCCCGGCATGCTTGATGCTGGACCTGATAGCAAAGACCGTTTTCAATTCTTT
>JAXISU010000283.1:0-3502 GCA_034680425.1 Cyclobacterium sp. | reverse complement strand
CAATTCGAGAACTTATGGACTTTTTATTTCGACCAGCAACCTATTTTTCTGAAGGCATCACCTCGGTGCTGCTGGCGCGATTGCACTATCCAGAAAGTACTTGGGGAGAACAAATCAGCATTTATGCGCATAACCTAAATCAAAAAATTCAGTTTGAGGCAGTGGACTTCTATGGAAATGAATACCTGCTTTACCCTAGTGCTAGTGAAGAGCCTCTCACGTTAGAAGATCTAATCTACCTCATCGAAGGAATGCAGCTCAACCAAGATGCTGATGAAGGAAATATGGAATTGGTCCTCGATGGATTCCCAGAAACCGAAAGTGACTGGTATCCCGAGTTAAAAAATTACTTTGACGCCAAACGTAAACAAGTGGGTCTAGACTAAAAATCTAGGATAGGGGATTTGGTAAAGGTCAATTCTTTCAAGCGCAACCAGCAGGAATAGGTTTTAAAATCCAAGCATTCTGTAAGGACTACCCCAGGAAGCATCACTTTTTTGAGACGGTAACTTGGGAGCCATTCTTTAAACGATTTTTTTTCTTGCTCCGAAAAATAAGTAAGTGGGATCCATTTTTCCCCTTCAATGTAAATAGGCAGGTGTTTGCTCATGATTTTTTACTATGTTTTTACTAAAACTAGCGTGACAATCATTTGGTTACAAGTAGTTTACATTATCTTTAGGTTACGCTACAATTACCTCTTCTTTATCCCCTTCTCATGGGCCTTTGGATTGCGATTTTCAGTCTTTTTTGTGGATTAGCCCTTCAATTTCTTCCTGCATTTCCAAAGGAAAAAATAGCCCGTTTAGGGAAAAACTACCTAATCTACCTCGCACTTCCTGCACTTGCCCTGTTGCACATCCCTCCACTTCAGCTTAAATGGGATTTGCTTCTGGCTCCCTCCTCCGCTTGGTTTACCTTCCTACTTTCTTGGGTCTTTTTTGCTTTTCTTGGCACTAGATTGGGATGGGATAAGCGGACCACGGGCTGCTTGATCTTGGTTTCTGGGCTTGGAAATACTTCCTTTCTGGGATTTCCAATATTGGAACTATTGTATGGGAAGGAAGCCTTACCCACAGCCTTCTTGATTGACCAGGGTGGCTCATTTTTATTAGTCAGCACGCTAGGAGTCTATATTGGATCTAGGTATGGGGATGGAGGCCGATCTGTGCTCCAGGTCTTTCAAAAAATGATGCTATTCCCTCCGTTCCTCTTGTTACTAGCAACCTTGGTGATGAGTTATTTTCGACTATCACTTCCAGATATGTTCCTACCCTGGCTTCAAGGCATTGGTACGAGCATGGCCCCAATAGCCATGGCCGTCATTGGATTGACCCTATCTTTGGATCGCAAATGGACCCAAAACAAGTACCTCTGGTATGGCTTGGGATATCGCCTACTACTTGCCCCCGCTTGCGTATGGTTACTCTATGGACTTTTTCTGCCATCAGAAAGTCTTACGCTTAAGGTATTCGTTTTAGAAAGTGGAATGGCTCCCATGATTTCGGGCGCCCTCCTCGCGATGGAATTTGGGCTTCAACCTCGTCTAGCCACCTTACTCGCTGGTCTAGGGATTCCGCTATGTGGAATTACTTTACTTCTTTGGCAATTTTTATTGGGCTAATTAGCTCCAGTGTGCCGCAATCACCTCCATCAGCTCCTCGTGAATGGAATGGTTGGTGGCTACCACATGTCGTCCAAAAATGTAATCTCTACCGCCTTCAAAATCGGTTACCTTTCCCCCTGCCTCTTGGACCAGAATTATGCCGGCGGCCACGTCGTACGAGTTGAGGTTGTATTCAAAATACCCCTCTGACCTGCCTGCAGCCACATAGCAAAGATCCACTGCCGCAGAACCTAACCTTCGGAGGCCATGGGTCTTCTGCATGAGTGATTTCATGATGTTCAAATACCGATCAATCAAGTCAAACTGGTAGTAAGGAAAGCCTGTGGAGATTAGCGAAGCAGACAAAGTTGGAGCCCCACTTACCTTGAGCGGGATTCCATTGCAAAATGCACCTCCACCCTTGTAAGCATAAAAACTCTCCTTCCGATTTACCTCATACACCACGCCCAGCACTACCTCATCCTGCTCCATAAAGCCAATGCTAACCGCAAATACAGGGAGCCCATGAATAAAGTTGGTGGTTCCATCCAAAGGGTCAATCACCCAATTGTACACTTCCCCTTGGGTGGTATTGGTTCCCTCTTCGGTAATGAATCCTGCCTCAGGAAAAATCGCCTGAAGCTGAGCTACCAACTGCTTTTCGGCTTCCTTGTCCACGTAGGAGACTAGGTCGTTGAACCCCTTGTGCTCCACCCGATCCATGGAAAAATGAAGTCGCTCTTTTTCAATAAAGGTTCCTACCCCCTCGGCAATTTTGCGAGTTTGGTCCAAGAGTTGGGAAAGTTGGGCTGAGGTCAGCATAGTGATCTATTTAGTCTTTTTCCTTGCGGGATTTCTTTTCTTTCTTCCATTCCGCCTGTTTCTTTTCCTGCTTTTCGGCTCGACTCTCCCGCTGTTCGGCACAGCCTGCCACCACCAGTACGATTTCTCCTTTGAGGGGATTGACTTGGTAGTACTCGATGAGTTCGACCAGGGTACCGCGGGCGGTTTCCTCGTGCAACTTGCTTAGCTCACGCGCTACAGCCGCCTGCCGATCGGCACCAAAAGCTTCTGCAAGCTGCTCTAGGGTTTTGAGCAAGCGGTGTGGGGATTCGTAAAAAATTAGGGTGCGGGTTTCATCAACAAGTGCATCAATACGCGTTTTTCTTCCTTTTTTATGCGGCAAAAATCCTTCAAACACAAAACGGTCGTTGGGCAGGCCACTTGCCACCAAGGCAGGCACAAATGCCGTAGCTCCAGGTAGGCACTGCACTTCCAGACCTGCTGCAAGGACTGCGCGAACTAGCAAAAATCCTGGATCGGATATCGCTGGGGTGCCCGCATCACTGATCAAGGCAAACGTTTCCCCTTTTTTCATGCGCTCTACCAACTTTTCCACAGCCTTATGTTCGTTAAAGCTATGGTAGCTTTGCAGGTTTTTGGAGAGCTGCAGGTGCTTCAATAGAATGCCACTGGTACGCGTGTCTTCAGCTAGGATCACATCCACCGCCTGCAGGGTATCGATAGCACGTAGGGTGATGTCCCGGAGGTTACCGATTGGGGTGGGGACCAAAAACAAGGAAATCTTTGTCTGGCTCATGCTAGAAGCTGATCTATGGCTTGCGCCAATTTCCGGTCTTTATCCGTCACTACATTGCCGGCATCGTGGGTAGTCAATGCTATATCGACCCGATTGTACACATTAGACCAATTGGGATGGTGCTGATGGGCTTCCGCCAAAAATGCCACACGAGTCATGAAGGCAAAAGCTTCCGTAAAATCAGAAAAAGTAAAGCTTTTTTTCAATTGATTTGATTCTTCTGTCCACATAGGATATCCATTAAAGTGAAATTACTCCGTCTATCTGTGCTGCTTTTTCATACAAGCCAAGTACCT
>JAXISU010000282.1:0-3507 GCA_034680425.1 Cyclobacterium sp. | reverse complement strand
GAGTCGTAGAAAGCCAAAGGAATACCTGATCTATTGCCAAAATAGGCCTCTTCAGGATCATCTGCCGTCTTCTTTCCTTTGCTTGCGTCAAAAGCATTTTGAATGTCCTGCGCATATTTTGGATAGCGGGTCCAGGTATCTGTATTGCCTCGATCGATGGATTTTTTGCCCATCAAGTAAAAATTATACAGCAACTCATCTCCATGGCGAACTGCATGATTCAAAATTGCATAATTCATGGAGACTGAATAGTCGATGGAGGTACGGAAAGACCAAGGACCTGGGGTTACTGGAAAAGGGTTGCCATTGTTGGGAATCAAGCGATCTGGCACCAAAGGAACGGAATAAGGAGAAGGATCACCCACAATTTCAGTCAAAATCCCAATCATGTTGTGGTAGTAAGGAGTGGTACGCAATCCTCCGTTCCACCAGGTAGAAAACACCGATCCGTCCAATCGAACAAATCCTGGCTTGTCTTCTTGATGCAGACGATTGATCATGGCTGCCCCAACTGCATCCAAACTGGTGATGATCAAGGGATCAAAGACATGGTTAAAAGGATCTCGGTAAGGAGGCCCCGCTACTACCGTTCCTGCTGGACCCGACTGGTGGTGATTGTAGATGATCTGTGGCATCCACTCCACATATTGCTGAAGGGAAATATTAGTGGACTCCTGCATGTTGTTCATGAAGAAATCTCGATTGTTGTCGTGCCCCACATACTTCTGGTAAAGCACTGGGATATTCTTGTTGCGCTTGGTTTTTTCCGAAGGAAGCATGTACCAATTGGACATGATCTCCATACCGTCGGGATTGACATGAACCAAAAGAATGATCACCTCATCCAAGATGCGGAGGGTCTCTTCATCGTTCTTTGAAGCCAATTCGTACAAGGTCTCAATGAGCTGCTGTGCTCCCACCACCTCATTGGCATGCAATCCCCCATCGATCCATACAATGGGTTTACCTTGATTTGCCAATGCCTTGGCCTCGGCTTCAGTGATTTCTGCTCTTCCTAACTTTCGAGATATTTCCTGGTAGCGCTCCAAATCCAGGAAGTTCTTCGGGGAAGTAATCACTAAGAGGGGTTGCTCACGCCCAAACTCAGTTTGCCCGATGCTTCGGTATTCCACTCGATCGGAAAGCTCAGCCACTTTCTTGAAGTAGGCTTCCGTTTGGGTGAAATTAGCAAGCATGTAGGGATCACCAATGGTAAATCCAAAATGCTCCTTGGGAGTAGGAATGGACTGAGCTAGCAAGGCAATGGGCACAAGCAGCGTCAGCAGGAAGAAAAGAACTATTTTTTTCATGAATGCAGTTAATTATACCTTCCCAATTTAACCCTTTGATTTGGAAAAAGACTGAAAATTAGTCCTGCAATCCAATTTTTACAGGGTCGGAAAAATAGCAAAATGAATTGCTAAAATGACGTTCATCCGCTGCAAAGGACTTCCCCCTTTCCAAAAAATGAGGGAGTCATATCCATCTTGAAATATTTCTTTTGACAGTAGTTTTCGAAGCACAATCCTTTCCTCAAAATCATTACTTTTGTTTACCGATCCTTTTCCAACCTTTTCTTCAATCTCCCCTTGATTCCAATGTCCGAGGTAAAAATCTTTGCAGGCTCCAATAGCATAGATTTGGCACAAAAAATTGCCAAAAGCTATGGTAAAAAACTTGGAGAAATGACCCTATCCAAGTTCAGCGATGGGGAAATGTCCCCCAGTTTTGACGAATCCATCCGTGGTTGTACGGTATTTATCATACAAAGCACCAACCCTCCGAGCGACAACCTGCTCGAATTGTGCTTGATGATTGATGCCGCCAAGCGAGCCAGTGCCTACAAAGTATGTGCAGTGATCCCTTACTTTGGCTATGCCCGTCAAGACCGAAAGGATAGACCACGAGTTTCCATCGCTGCCAAACTCATTGCCAACATGCTGACCTCATCTGGTGCTGACCGGATTATGGCTTGTGACTTGCACGCAGGGCAAATTCAAGGTTTTTTTGATATCCCGTTGGACCATTTAAATGGATCTGCTATATTTGCACCCTATTTGAATACGCTTCGGCTCAAAGACATGATCTTTGCCGCTCCAGATGTAGGAGGTGTGTCTCGCGCTCGGTCTTTTGCGAAGCATTTTGAAGTAGAAATGGTAGTCTGTGATAAGCACAGAAAAAGAGCCAACGAGATTGCTTCCATGCAGGTGATTGGAGATGTGGAAGGGAAGGATGTAATTCTCGTAGATGATTTGGTCGATACTGCAGGAACCTTGTGTAAGGCTGCCCAAATCATTATGGAAAAAGGAGCCAACTCGGTACGTGCCATCGTGACTCACGGGGTGCTTTCTGGAAAGGCCTATGAAAACATTGAGAATTCAGTATTGGAGGAGTTAGTCATCACCGATACCATTCCTTTGAAGCAACACAGTTCCAAGATTAGAGTACTGACTGTAGGAGAACTATTTGGTAAAGCAATTCACGCGGTAACCGGAAATACCTCCATCAGTTCCTTATTTATTTGAACCAATTTTAAATACACATACACATGAAAACACTAGAGATTATAGGGTTTAAAAGAGCAAATCTCGACAGTGCTGCTTTGAATGAAATCAGAGATGCCGGCAATGTACCCTGCGTGGTTTATGGACCAGGTATTCCTGATCAAGTTCATTTCTACTCCCCAGCGATTCTTTTCAGAGACCTGATCTACACACCTGAGGTGCACTTGGTAGAACTAAACATCGAAGGAAGAATCATCAAAGCGGTTTTGAAAGAAGCCCAATTCCACCCAGTAAGTGAAGTATTGCTTCATGCAGACTTCATGGCTTACACCGATGCCAAAGCAATCAAATTTGAAATTCCTGTGAAAATCGAAGGAAATTCACCTGGTATCGCAAAAGGTGGTAAACTGGAGTTTAAAACTAGAAAACTAAAAGTTAAAGGAATGGCTAAAACTCTTCCTGACTATGTAGTGGTTGACATCACCAACCTTGACCTTGGAAAATCGTTCAAAGTAGGTGAATTGAAGACCGAAGGATTTGAAATCTTGACTTCTCCGAATGTGTCGATCGTGACCATCGGTATCCCAAGAGCGCTACGCGGAAAGAAAGGAGAATAATTCCTTACTTTCTTCAACGAAAATCCTGCTCATTCCCGAGCAGGATTTTTTATTTTTACCCCATCGAACCCGCATTCCATGAATTACTTACTTGTAGGCTTGGGTAATATTGGCCCTGAATACGAATTGACGCGCCACAACATTGGTTTCCTCACGCTAGACCGCCTTGCGGACAAGGAAGGTGCCGTGTGGAAGAGCGATCGCCTCGCCTTCAAAACCGAATTCAAGTACAAATCACGGACCCTCCACCTCATCAAACCCACCACCTACATGAATCTGAGTGGGAAGGCGGTGAATTATTGGATGAAGACCCTCAACATTCCGAAGGAAAATATCCTGGTGCTGGTAGATGATGTGGCGATCCCCTTTGAAAAATTACGCATGCG
>JAXISU010000281.1:0-3508 GCA_034680425.1 Cyclobacterium sp. | reverse complement strand
AGGCTCCCTTCCTGACCGCTTCGGGAGATTTAAGCCACCATATCGACGGCCTGCCAAGTCCATATCCCACCCAAGAGGGAACCGATGGGCGGATCAAAGCCCTGAGTGGCACGATTTGGGAGGATATCGCAGGCTTCAGCCGGGCCGTACGTAAGGGAAACCATATTTTGGTATCCGGCACTACTGCCACGCATGGATCTGTCCAAATGGGAGAGATGATCCTGCTGCGCAAATGCATTTCATCATTGATAAGGTAGAAGGGGCGATTCGATCCCTTGGGGGCAGCCTCGAGGATGTGGTGCGAACGCGGATTTTTGTGCAGCGTGCATCCGATTGGGAGGCGATATCCCGAGCCCATGGACAGCGCTTTGCAGGAATTCAGCCCGCCAATACCCTGGTCCAAGCCACCCTGATTGGTGACGGCTACCTCGTGGAGATGGAAACAGATGCTCTACTTTCTTAGTGAATTGACTTCTTGTGAACTACCGAGGAATCCTCGGTAGTTAAATTCTCTACCAACTCTTGTTCCTTGAAGATATTCCTAAAGTGTAAACCAATGGTGTCTGAATCTTTTCCAAACAAGGCTGCTATCTGCCTTTGATTGAGCCAGACAGTTTCTTGATCAAACTTTACCTCGATTTGAGTTTGTCCGTCACTTCCTTGATAAATTTCAATTTGGGTATCCATAACTAATTTGCTTTTTATTGCCTGCGCTTTTGGCATTCTGGTAAAAAATAAGCCCCGAATCGTAAGATCTTAAAAACTTTAATCAGCTTCTGCTAAATCCGGATGGGGTAGCGATATGGGATTAAGCCAACCTTGGTAAACTAGCAGTCTGGTTATCTAAAAAAGTGAAACAAAAAATACAGTTCTGGATAGCCAACAAACCTTGAGTTGTAAAACCAGTATACGGCATATCTTAAAAAAGGATGCCGCGGGACAAATTTTGACTCTCCTAGATCTTGCGTGAAAGCAGAACTTCTTACTTCAAGGAGAAAAAACAAATGCAAGCCTCCTTTTTTAAAAAACAGCGGACGATGGAAGATAAAAAAGCAGATCTACCTATATTCCTGTCAACAAGTTGACCAAGCACCATGGGAATATCGAAATGGGGAGTCTTGCTACTCACCGCCATCTTATTTTGGGCCTGTAGCACGGCAAAACACCAATCCTTAGTAGGAATTAGCCAAGAAGTAAGCGTTCGCCGAGACAGCTGGGGCATCAACCACATTGAAGCTAAAAACGAACAAGATCTATTTTTTGCGCAGGGCTACCTCGCCGCCAAAGACCGCCTCTTCCAGTTTGAACTCTGGCGCCGAAAAGCTACCGGCACCACCGCAGCTCTGGTAGGTCCCGCAGGGCTGAAAAGTGACATCGGTGCTCGCCTTTTGCGCTACCGTAAGGATATGGACACCGAACTGAACCACTACCATCCCAACGGCAAAGCCATCATCGAAGCCTACGTCGCCGGTGTGAATGCCTACATCGAAGAAACGCGCAAAGACCCTTCCCTGCTCCCTTTTGAATTTGCTATTCTGGGCATCGAACCTGGCCTTTGGACTCCTGAAGTGGTCATCTCCCGACACAATGGCATTCGATCCAATGCCGAACAAGAATTGTCCATTGGTCGTGCACTTGCCCATGTGGATGCTCAGCAAATCAAGGAGCTGCTCTGGTTTCATCCTGGGGATCCCGACTTGAGTCTTGACAGCTCCATCGATCCCAACTTGCTGGCAGCAGACCTACTGGATTTGTATCAAGCGGTCGGCGAAGACATTCCCTTGGATGCATTGTTGGATCTGGAGGAAATGCCCGAAGGAAGCAACAATTGGGTGATCAGTGGGGACCGCACCCAAAGCGGATACCCAATTCTTGCCAACGATCCGCATCGTCGCATTGCGCTGCCTTCCTTACGCTACATGGTTCATTTGAAGGCACCCGGATGGAATGTGATCGGTGGGGGCGAACCGGTTATCCCAGGAGTGTCCATCGGCCACAACGAACATGGGGCTTGGGGATTGACCATCTTCCAAAGCGATGCAGAGGACCTTTACCTCTACGAACTCAATCCAGAAAACCCCAACCAGTACAAGTATCGGTCCAACTGGGAGGACATGACCCTGATCGAGGAACGGATTCAGGTGAAGGGGCAAAAAGACAGCCTAGTCACACTGCGCTACACCCGACATGGGCCGGTCACCTACCTAGACACCAAAAACCACCGAGCAGCAGCTGTGCGCGCAGCTTGGCTGGAACCGGGAGCTGCCCCCTACTTGGCTTCGCTGCGGATGAACCAAGCGACGAATTGGGCAGAATTCCAAGAAGCCTGTACCTACAGCTTTATTCCCGGGGAAAACATGATCTGGGCAGATAAATCAGGAACCATCGGCTGGCAGGCTGTAGGAATCACTCCCAAGCGTCCCAACTTTTCTGGCATGGTGCCCGTCCCTGGAGATGGGCGCTACGAGTGGGATGGGTATTGGCCCAATTCCTTGAAGCCTAGCCTAACCAACCCCGAAAAGGGATTTTGGGGGACGGCCAACCAGCACGTCACTCCAGACGACTATCCTTATCCGGAGGCACTGGCCTTCACCTGGGCAGATCCTTTTCGTGGAGATCGGGTGAATGAGGTATTGGCACAAGACAGCAGCGCCACAATCGCCAAGTCCATCGCCCTACAAGTGGATGTCACTGCACTCCCCGCCCGTCAACTTACCCCCCTACTTCTTGAAGCGCCCATCTCAGACCCCAAAGCCAAGGAAGCACTTGCTCGAATGGAAGATTGGGATTACCAGCTTCGCCCTGAAAGTGTAGCCGCAGGCCTGTATGTGGCTTGGGAAAAAGAATTAGTCAAGGAGGTTCGAAGCCGAAAGGTCCCAGCGGGCATTCAAGGACTGATCCAACCCCCGTTGACAAAAATCATCGATTGGGTGATGCATCCCGAACAGCTTTTCTCCGAAAACGCCCTCCAGCAGCGGGATCGCTTGCTCGCCCAAACTTGGTCTATCGCCTTGGAGGAACTTTCCAAAACCTTGGGACCCAACCAAGCACAATGGAACTATGGGCAAGCAGCCTACAAGCACATTGCCCTGCAGCATCCCTTGTCCAAATGGGTGGATGCCCAACTGCAGCTGCAGGTCAATTTGGGTCCACTGCCTCGAGGTGGATATCCCAACACTCCCGCAGCCAACGGCTCTGGCAACAACCAAACCGCTGGTGCGAGCTTCCGCATGGTGGCCGACCTAGCAGATTGGGATTTGACGCAGATGACCAATACTCCTGGGCAATCAGGAGATCCGCGAAGTCCTTTTTACAAAAACCTATTTGAGGACTGGGCTAAGGATCGCTATTTCCCCGCCTATTTTTCGGAGAAAAAGATTGCGGAGCATACGCAGGAATACTTGATTTTCACCCCCAGCTCTAAAAAATGAAATTCAGAAGGAAGCTGAGCTGATTTGCGCTAGGTATTCGGTAGGCGTAAATCCCACCCATTTATTAAAATTTCTGT
>JAXISU010000280.1:0-3527 GCA_034680425.1 Cyclobacterium sp. | reverse complement strand
GTCAGGTCCAGGTTAAAGGTGCCTGCCCCATGCGCCCCATCGATGGCTGTGAGTATCCCTCGTGATTTGGCTAGGCTGCAAATCTCCTGAATGGGAAATACCAATCCCGTGGTGCATGTCACATGGGGAATGGCGAATACCTTGGTTTTGGAATTAGTTAATTTTTGAATCTCGTTCAAATTTTCAGCTTGTGTTGCTTTGGGCTCAAAGGTTCGGAGGACGATTCCGTCGTATTTGGCCCTATTGAGCCAAGGAAGGGCATTCCCCGCATGTTCGTGGGTAGTGAGGATCACTTCATCGCCTGCCTGTAGCGAGATGCCCCAAGCCATAATATTGATGCCCTCGGTGGTGTTGTGGGTGATGGAGAATTCAGTGGTTTTGATTCCGAAAAATTGAGCCAACTGCACGCGTTCGGCATCCGAGTTGCCGTACTCCCCGCTGGTATTGATGTCCAAACTGCTTTTCTGAAGTGCATCCAGGACCGAATGGGGTGCAGGACCAAAGGTGCCGTTGTTGAGGTAGGTACGGTTATTCTGAAGCGGAAACTGCTGCCGAATGGCTTTCCAGTAGGCTTCCTCTTCTAGGTTTGGGGAGGGAAAGAGAGTACTGGAGGTCTTGGGAAGGGCAAATGCCGCCAATCCAGGAAGGCTTAATCCTAGCCCAAGGTGATGGAGAAAAGTTCTTCTGCTTGCCATAACGATTGCATTGAGAAGGAAAATAAGAAAAATTGCTGGGACCCCCTTACTTTTTCCATAGTTGGTGGCGATTCCCGGTTTGGTGGTGCTGCTCCTCCAAGGATTTAGGATAGTGCCAATTCCAAGTTGACACAAGGTGGTACATCCTCCTCGTAGTGGCTCACGTAGATGACTGCAGTAGGAATTCGGGTTAGGAGGTCCTGTAGTGTGTTTCTAAACAGATCTCGCTGCTGTTCGTCCAAGCCCTGGGAAGCCTCGTCTAGAATCAAGAGTTGCGGTTTTTTGATCAGTGCGCGTGCAAGCAAGGCCCAGCGCTGTTGGGCTAGGGATAGTTCGTAAAAGTATTTCTCCGCCAAGCCTTGGAGTTGAAAGGCTTCCATCCAAGTACGAGCCAGGGATTCTTGTTCGGGGGTAACTGATTTGAATAACCCCAGGGTATCGAAAAGCCCAGATAGAATCACCTTTCTCAGGCTCTGGTTTCGAGGAAAGTAGCGGCTGAGTTCTGGTGCTACAAACCCAATAGGCTTCTTGAGTTCCCAGATACTTTCACCAGAACCCCTTTTCTTTCCAAATAGGGAGAAATTCTGGGAATAAGCCTGTGGATTTTCTCCAATGAGGAGGCTGATCAAGGTTGATTTTCCGCTCCCATTTTTTCCCCTCAACCTCCAGCGTTCTCCGGACTGTATGTTCCAGTTGAGCCGATCTAGGATGAGGGTATCACCATAGCGTATAGAAACCTCCTCCAGGCTTACCACAGGCCCTGAATAGACGGGGTAGTAAGCTAAGGCGGGGAGTATTGGGGAAAGATCCCAGGAATGGATTGGCGTAGGCCTAGTCTGTGGATCATACTGGGTACGGTCCCAGGTTTGTAAGCCTTCAGAATCCTTCAAATAGGCAATATGGGTAATCTGAGCCGGAATCTCTGAGGAAGTGGTCGTAAGTAGTACGTGGATGTTGGCCTGGATACAAGCCGCGAGAAAATCCCCAAAGGCAGCCCGGCTTTCCTGATCCAATCCGGTAAGGGGCTGATCCATCAAGTAGAGCAGGGGCTGCCGCAAAAGACCTGCTGCCAGAGACAGCCTGCGCGTTTCCCCATTGGATAGCATCAATAGGGATGCATCGAGGAGGTGATGTAGTCGCAAGAGTTGGGCAACTTTTTCAGTGGTCCAGGGTCCCTTACGCGTGGCGGGAATGGATTCGAGGTAACTGCCCACAGTGATGGTGTCGTGGACATCGGCACTATTGAAGCGCTGTTGGTAGTAGAAGTTCTGTAGGCCTGCCTTATTCCGAATGGGGTAATCCTGGGAGACCAGTGCGATCAAGTCTCGGAAACTGTTTACTTGGCCTGCTTGATTTTGCTGCTCGGTATATTCTCTTGCAAAAGGAGTTTCTAGGCTTCCTTGGGACAGCAAAGTCTTCCCAAGGAGGGTTTCTAATAGCCCGGTTAAGGACTTCCCCGAATCCCCATACACCGCCCAATGTTCCCCTTGCTTCCAAGTGAACTGAAGTTCCTCCCCAAGAGTTGCCCCTCGAAAATGAACCTGTGCATCGGCTAGTTGGATGAGGATTGGGTTGGACATGGGGGAGAAAAACAGGGGCTATTTCCTAGCTAAATCGGACCTTTTGGTGCGTATTATTTTTTACTAAACCACTCGAAGTAAGTTGATATAAAAAATTGATTCATAGATACTCACCTAGTTTTATATTAAGTAAATTTAATCGATGGGATAGGGAATAAACACAAAGCTGGTAAAGGCTCCGTCCATCACGAATAAGCAGCAAAATTCATCGGCATCTTTGTAGGCTTGCGTAAATTCTTCCACTGCTTCTTCAGCGATCAATCCCCGCTGCACAAACTCATCGATGTAGGTGATGAAGTAGTTCCAATCCAGTTCCTTCTCCGCTTTGCCGATAAAGATTTTCCCGATGGGTTGCATCTCTTTCGAAATGGGAAAGATGGGGTAGGCAGAGAAGCCCTTGGAGCGAACCTGGTAGGAGGCCTCCTTTAGCACATCGCAAATTTTGATAAAGTCGGTGGTAATGGTACCGAGGTATTTGCCGCTTAATTCGGGATCGTTAAAGTCTGAAATCATGGCTTGAGGCTTAGGCGTACAACATTTTCAACATGGTAGGTTTGTGGAAACATGTCCACAGGCTGCACTTGATCCACCTGGTAGAGTTCCCCGAGCAAACCCAGGTCTCGAGCCTGTGTGGCAGGATTGCAGGAAACGTACACAATCACTGGAGCAGCAATACGAAGCAGCATTTGGATGACCTTTTCATCCATTCCTGCTCGAGGAGGATCGGTGATGATCAAGTCTGGCTTGGCATGGGTAGCCAAAAATTCATCATTCAGGATATCCTTCATGTCCCCGGCATAGAAAAGCGTGTTGTCGATGCCGTTCAATTTGGAATTGAGTTTGGCGTCTTCAATGGCCGCTTCTACATATTCCACCCCAATCACTTGCTTGGCTTGTTTGGCCACAAAATTGGCAATGGTGCCTGTACCCGTGTACAAGTCATAGACCACCTCATCTCCCTTGAGTTGGGCTTGATCACGTACTACCTTGTACAATTCGTATGCTTGGGCGGAATTGGTTTGGTAGAAGGATTTGGGTCCAATGCGGAATCGGAGTCCTTCCATTTGCTCCTCGATATAGGGCAATCCCGAATAGGTAACCAATTCCAAATCATGGAAGGTTTCATTGCCCTTGGTGTTAATCACGTAGAGCAGGGAGGTAATTTCGGGGAAACGGCCCTTCAAAAAGTCCATTACTTTAGAAATTGACCCTGGGTCATTTTCTCCAAATTGGACGATGACCATGGTCTGTT
>JAXISU010000279.1:0-3528 GCA_034680425.1 Cyclobacterium sp. | reverse complement strand
AAAGGACCAAAAGCCCGTTTATGGGGTGGAACCTAAGTCATTCAATGGGGATGCGTCTACAGAGAAAAGAGGATTTGGAAAGAATAGAAGCAAGTTTGTAGAGCTAAGTGCCGATCGACCTGACTATAACTTTGATAGCCTTCCTCAGAAGAAGAATAAAAAGGAGGGGGAAGAGCTCATTCGTCTCAACAAATACGTGGCTAACTCAGGCATCTGCAGCCGAAGAGAGGCCGACGAACTTATTTTGAAGGGTTTGGTAGTGGTCAATGGCGTGGTAGTTCAAGAGATGGGCTACAAGGTGAAAAAGTCAGATCACGTGGTCTTCCAAGGAAAGAAGATCAATCCTGAAAAGCCAGTGTACGTCTTACTTAACAAGCCGAAGGACTTTATCACCACTACGGAAGACCCTATGGAGCGGAAGACCGTGATGAAGCTGGTTGAAAATGCCTGTGAGGAGCGAATTTTTCCAGTAGGTCGTTTGGATAGAAATACCACGGGCTTGCTCGTATTCACCAATGATGGGGAATTGGCAGCTAAGCTATCCCATCCTTCCAATGAGATCAAGAAAATCTACCAAGTGACCTTGGATAAGCCTTTGACTGCTAAGGATGAGGAAGAAATCATTGAGGGACTTACTCTAGAAGATGGAGATGCCAAGGTAGATGACTTGCAAGTGCTTTCGAAAGATAGAACTATCCTAGGTTTGGAAATCCACATTGGTAGAAACCGAATTGTACGTCGAATTTTTTCACACCTGGGTTACGAGGTAGTGGCCCTAGATCGGGTGATGTATGCGGGCTTAGACAAGAAGGATTTGAAGCGTGGACATTATCGATTCCTCACCGAACAAGAGGTGATTCGTCTGAAATACTACATCTAAAAAAAGGGGCTTAAGCCCCTTTTTTTATACAAATGCCTTGAGTTGCTTCAGCAGCTCAGCGCTGGTGAGTAGTCCTCCTTTTCGCCACAGGATCTTTCCTCTTTTAAAGAGCATGAGGTGTGGGATGGAGCGAATGGCAAACTGCTGAGCGAGCTGTGGATGCTTGTCCACATTCACTTTGAAGAGTGTGACTTTACCCTGGAGTTCAGCTACCACCTTTTCCAATACAGGTGATAAGGTTTGGCAAGGACCACACCAATCCGCATAAAAGTCCACTAGGAGCGGTTCTTGGCTCTCGAGCAGAATGGTTTTGGGAGATTTTTTTGCCATAAAAAAACCGGCCACTTGGGCCGGTTCGTTTTTATTTTTGTGCGGGTTTCGCTGGAATCTGAATTCCTAACTTGGCCAAAACCAATTCGGTAAATTTATCTTCCTCTTTGGTGTACAACAAGATGGGTGATTGTCCTGCAGTCTCAGCAAAAATATGGGTGTAATTGTTTTCTGCGGCAACTGCATTGATTGCGTTGATCACTTTCGTTTGAACAGGCTCCAAAAGCTCCTGCAACTTTCTTTGGTAGGAGGTTTGTGCATCTTGCTCATACTTCTGAAGGTCATCACGAAGTTTGGTCAATTCTTGCTCTTTTGCTGCTCTAGCAGTTTCAGTCATGGTAGGAGCTGCTTGCTGATAGGCTTCTACTTGCTTTTGGAAGTCTGCAGCTTTGGTTTGGATGTTGGTTTGAAGTTGGGTCTGGTAATCTTGAACATCAGCTCCAATTTGCTCCATCTCTGGCATCAAATCCATAATCAATTCTACGCTCGTGTACCCGATTTTGATAGTGCTTTGAGCTTGGGCGGTGAATCCTACCAATAGCAGGGCTAGAGAAGCTAGGATAACGTTTACTTTCATCATTTGGTGTGTATTTAATTGTTGTCTTCAATTCCTAATTCTTCCAGGACAAACTCAGAATAGTCATGTCTTGGATCTGTGTAAATAATGGCAGATGGTCCTGCAGCCTTATCGAAAAGGACAGCGAGGTTGTTTCTGCGTGATACCCGTTCGATGGCATCGTAAATTTTGGATTGTAAGGGCTGAAGAAGTTCTGCCTGCTTTTGGTAGTATACTCCATCTATCCCAAACACCCGACTCGTAAATTCTTGCGAAGCCTTCTGCTTTGCCTTGATTACTTCTACTCTTTTTTGGTACATCTCTTCAGTAAGCAGGACTTCCTCAGCTTTGAGCTGGGTGGATAGTTCCTTGATTTCCTGATCCAAATTTTGTGCCTCTTTTTTCCATTCCTCACTGAGCTTTTTCAACTCATCCTGCACCAGTTTGTAGTCTGGATGCTTGTTTAGAATGTATTCAGAATCGATGTATCCAAACTTTTGGGCCGCTAAAGGTCCAGAATACAGGATTATGAAAAGTAAAAGTACAATTTTGAATGATTTATTCATGCGTTCTTTGCGTTTTTGGATTAACTCCAGCAAACAAAATTTAGGCTTTTCCTAACATAAATTAACAAACGCTGTGAATTCCAAAAGATTATCTGAACTGCTGGCCAATGGTAAAGTGGAATTGAGGGCCACTTGCCTTCAAGGCTCCAGGCATCGTGTCAAACCCATATCCCCAATCCACACCGAGTAGACCAAATGCAGGCATAAAGATTCGTGCGCCAACCCCTGCAGATTTTTTGAGGTCATAAGGATTGAAATCCTTGTAATCTCCCCAGTTGTTACCTGCTTCAGCAAAAGTGAGCAAGAAGATAGTAGCAGATGGGTTAGGAGATACGAGGAATCGAAGTTCCATTACATACTTGTTGTACACTACCCCACCATACGGATCTGGATCTGCAGTACCTCGAGTATTTCGTCCTGGTGTGATGGTTTGGTTTTCATAACCTCTTAAACCTACGATCTCCTGACCTAGTGCAAAGTTATTGAAGTTCATGCCATCACCCCCCATTACAAAACGCTCCAAAGGAATGATGCCGAGCTTGTTGCCATAAGATCCCAAGAAGCCCATGTGCGCTCGTGCGCTAGCCACAAACTTAGAGGAACCAAAGAGTGGAGTATAGAAAGAAGCGTCAAACATCCACTTGTGGTATTCCAACCATTTGTATTTTTCCTGGTCTCCAGATTCTTCGTTTAGGCCCTTGTTTAATGAAGCATAAGGAGGAGTCAAATTCATCGACATGATGATGTTGGAGCCTTGGCGTGGATAAATGGTGTTGTCCACGTTGTTACGTGCCACCGTTGTATTTAGCACCACACTTTTGGAGATACCTGTAGGGTAGCTCAATCCAAAGGAAGTTCCAAACTGGTTGAACTCGTAGTTTTGGAATTGAAGGGAGTTGCTGATGCTGAAGTAATCATCTGGCCAAGTGATACGCTTGGAAAGGCCCATGGTCACACCAGTAATCTTAAAGAAACCTAGGTCGCCTCCATTTCCTTGATTGAAGTAATCCACCTGTCGTTGAACAGAGTGATTGAAGGCAAAGCTTAGGGAGTTGGGCTTTTTCCCACCAAACCAAGGTTCACTCAAGGAGAGAGAGTAGTTTTGGAAGGCTTGTCCGTTGGCTTGTACACGTACCGAAAGTTTTTGTCCATCACCCACCGGTAGCGGATCCCACTTGTCGAAGTTGCCAATGTTT
>JAXISU010000278.1:0-3541 GCA_034680425.1 Cyclobacterium sp. | reverse complement strand
CCAGCACGGGTCCTGAGGTGATTTTGATGCCAGCCTGCAGTTCGTTGGCAATGATATTGCTGAGCGTGGTCTTGCCTAAGCCGGGAGGGCCATGTAGGAGTACGTGGTCCAGGGGTTCATTTCTTTTCTTGGCAGCATGCACGAATACCCGAAGGTTTTCGATGATTTTGGCCTGCCCTGTAAAATCTTCAAAGCTTAAGGGCCGCAATGCACGTTCAAACTCTCGGTCCTTAGGACCTAGATGTTCTTCATCGCCTGTCAAATAATCTTCTCTCATGGGATATGCGCTAGTTACAAATATAGACAAAAACCGATGGAGGAATTGGCCTGAATCTTTCCAGAATGGATAAAAAAAAGGTAGTAATTTTGTTTTCAAATTTCTCCATCCAAATGAGCCCGAACGCAAAAAAAAATACCATCTACTCCTTAGTCTTGTTGGGCTTGGTGCTGATTGTCTATTTGTACAGAAACGTGACAGGCAACCCAAGTAGCAGTGAGGACATAGCTCGACAAAAGGGATTGATTACCTGGAATGGGGAATTTATGGATCAAGCCTACCTCTTTTTATTCTATCCAGAAAAACCCAATTTAAAAGGCAAATTAGATTCCCTGCTTACCTACCAGGAACAGTTGTATTTGATGGAATCTCCGAGGTCCGAATTGTATCAGCTTAATCGGCAAGATTCCTTGCCGCAACCTTCCAAGGAACTCCTTTCCCTACTAAAACTGGCGACTCAAGATGCGAGTAGTTCGGAAAATACCTGGGACCCAAGTAGCGGAATTCTTTACCAAGGTTGGACATTTTCATCCTCTCGTGCCGCTATCAAGGATAGTGCAAACATTCCTGCACTGCTAGAAAATGTGGGCATGAATAAATTTTTACTCAGCGATACCATCATCCAAAAATCAAAATCAGGGGCAAAAGTTGATTTTTCAGACTATGGCAAAGCTATTGCCTTGACTCAAGTAGCACGTTTACTTGAAAAAGAAGGCATTCAAAATTATTTCTTGCAGCTGGGTCGACATACCGTAGCCAAAGGGGTGAATGAGCGAAAAGAACTTTGGAAACACAAAACCCAATACCCAGATAGTTTGGGGAAAGCCCAGGAGGGATTAATCGCGCTTCAAACGAAAGCCGTAGCCACTGCGGGAAATTTCACCCAATCCTACCCACAGGATTCGATTCGAAAGGCTTGGGTGTTGGACCCTCGTACAGGCTATCCCCTTAGTCATGGACTTCTTCAAACGACCGTCTTTGCCAATGATCCAAAGGCGGCCGCCATTTTATCCGAGTCCTTACTCGTTCGTGGCTGGCAAGATGCCATCCGAATTGACTCTGCGAGGAAGGATGTAGAGATGATCCTGGTGTACTTTAAAAAAGGAAAGGGATTGACCACCTACAGCAGCCCCGAACTCAAATCATTCCTCTCTTTTCCAATTCAATAAAAAGATAAATGCAACATTATTGAATTTATCTTACCTTTGTAAAAAAAATCCCTCTTGCCTAGTATCAAGGAAGAGGCTCAACACATGGCGCTAAACTTTATACTTCTTTTTTTAACAGCGTTTCTGGCAGGGCTTCTGGTGTTTGTAGCGCCTGTATTCAAGGAAAAATACTTCAAATTGATGCTGGTCTTTGCAGGATCTTACCTTTTTTCCATCACCATCCTCCATATCCTACCCGAGCTTTTTGCCGGAAATTACAACCCTGGTCGAATGGGGGTCTACATTTTAGTAGGCTTTCTTCTACAGCAACTTTTGGAGTTTTGGTCGGCAGGTATCGAACATGGTCACATCCATAAGCACCAAGCCGCTTCCTACAAAGGGGTGTTTACCTTGATGATAGGCCTTTTCATTCATGCCTTTTTGGAGGGAACTTTGCTTACGCATAATGTTTCTGCTTTGCATACGCACAGTGACAAAACCATCCTACTCGGCATTCTGATGCATAAAGGCCCAGCAGCCTTTGCTTTGGCAGCCGTACTCTCTACCTCCTTGTCCAAAAAATGGACCCTTGTACTCCTGACCCTTTTTGCACTAGCCTCTCCCTTGGGCATGATTTCTAGTAATTTCTTTATCAGCCAAGGATTGCTTTCTACCGAAGGAATTGGAATTCTCTATGGTTTGGTAACTGGTGGCTTCTTGCACATCTCAACCACCATCTTCTTCGAAAGCAGTCCACACCACACCTTTCAACTCAACAAACTTGCTGTTACTTTTTTGGCCGCTGCTTTGGCCATGGCCTCAGAATATTTCATCTGATTTTTTGAAGCCCTTCGTTTAAGGACGCGTTTACAAACAAAAAAATAGCTACGCCTTCCATCCAAAACGAATCCCATCTTTGGAAAAATAGTCTTTTCCTCCTATTTTTTTGGTTAAATTACTCCCAACAAAAAATCTGGTTTCCTTTTTTTGATTGGAAGCTTAATTAAACCCACACTAACCTACTTGTAATGTCATCCTCCCCTACAAAAATGGAGCGGTATTGGAAAAAAAACCTCCAAACGCTCGCCTTACTCCTTTTCATTTGGTTCGTAGTCTCCTTTGGCTTTGGGATCCTCTGGGTGGAAGAACTCAACACCATTCGCCTAGGTGGCTTCAAGTTGGGATTTTGGTTTGCGCAGCAGGGGTCCATCTACTCTTTTGTAATCCTGATTTTTATCTACGTGATCCGAATGAATGCGCTGGATCGGGAATTTAAGGTAAACGAAGACTGATATGGATTTATTAACCTGGACCTACCTACTCGTCGGGCTGAGTTTTGCGCTCTACATCGGCATTGCTATTTGGACAAGAGCAAGTTCTACCCAAGAATTTTACGTGGCTGGAGGCGGGGTATCTCCCTTAGCCAATGGCCTTGCAACTGCAGCAGACTGGATGTCTGCCGCTTCCTTCATGTCCATGGCGGGCATCATTTCATTCTCTGGCTACGATGGATCGGTGTACCTGATGGGCTGGACGGGAGGCTATGTATTGCTGGCTTTGTTGCTTGCCCCCTACCTTCGAAAATTTGGCAAATTTACCGTTCCTGACTTTGTAGGCGATCGCTACTATTCCAATAAAGCCCGTGTCGTGGCGGTGGTATGTGCCCTATTTATTTCCTTTACTTATGTTGCCGGACAAATGCGTGGAGTAGGAATCGTGTTCTCCCGCTACCTCGAACTTCCCATCGAATGGGGAGTAGTCATTGGCATGGCCATCGTGTTTTTCTATGCAGTCTTGGGCGGCATGAAGGGCATCACCTATACCCAGGTTGCCCAATACTGTGTCTTGATTTTTGCCTACCTGGTGCCTGCTATATTTATTTCCATGCAGCTCACCGGCAATCCCATCCCTCAACTGGGCTTGGGCGGGGAAGTGGCCGATGGGACACCCCTCTTGGACAAGCTCGATGGGATATTGGCAGACCTAGGGTTTGAAGAATATACCTCCGGTAAAAAAAGCACCACCGACATCTTCATGATTACGCTGGCCCTGATGGTCGGTACCGCCGGACTGCCCCATGTGATTGTTCGATTTTTCACGGTGCCACGGGTACGTG
>JAXISU010000277.1:0-3543 GCA_034680425.1 Cyclobacterium sp. | reverse complement strand
CCGACAAGTGTACCGGCAGGACGGTACCCCCATGCCTACGGTGGAGTTGAAAGGAAAGATCTACCTGGACATTTGGCGCAACTACCAACAGCTGCTCGATTTTCAAATCGACCTCCCCTGCGCCCATGCCCTCGCAACTGTTCCGGAAATTCTTCGCTTTTCCGCCTCCGAAAAGGCCTTGGTTGAACGCCTCCACGAAAAATCCCAAGGAGTACTAGCAGTGCTTCGGGCCACGCAAGGGGACTGGGAAGAGACAGCCTACCGCTGGCTTTTTCGTTGCTTTGGCTACCACACCAACCGTCTGCCCATGGAAGAACTGGGCCAATTGCTTCCCTACACACTGCTGAAAAGGCACCGAGAGCAGCTGCAGCACCTAGAGGCCATGCTCTTGGGGCAGGCAGGCCTACTGCCTGAGGACTCGGAGGATTCCTATGTGCAGCAACTCAAAAAAGACCATGATTTTTATCAGACAAAATACGGCTGGTCTACGCGGCTTTCGCGGCAGCATTGGACTTTTCTGGGCGCTCGGCCGGCCAACTTCCCTACCCTGCGGCTGGCCCAGCTCGCAACCGTCTTGGCACAAGCCCCGCATTTGCTCTCCACAATTTTGGACGAATCTGGCGACTTGAGCACGTTTCGGAAAATCTTCCAAAGCCCGCCCTCCCCCTATTGGCGTCAGCACTATACCTTTGGTAAGCCAAGTAGCAAGACCACTTCAAATGGGCTCTCTGAGCAAAGTGTGCAACTTTTACTGATCAATTTTGTGCTCCCCATCTGGTTTGCCTATGGGGAATTCCACGACCAAGAAGAATGGAAAGAGCGTTGCTTTTCCCTACTTCAAAGCCTCCCTGCCGAGCAAAATTACATCCTCCGAAAGTTTGTGCACCATGCATGGAGTCCGAGTACGGCCTTTGATTCCCAAGGCATGCTCGAATTGTACCGGAGGTATTGCAGTGCCCAAAAATGCTTGTCCTGCAAAATCGGCCAAAGCCTGCTCAGAAGCCCTTCCAAATGAACCGTTGGACAAACCCCACAATTCCTGTATTTTTGCATCGATTACTTCAAAATACCCATGGACAAACCAGTCATCATCCTCGGCGCCAAAGGCATCGCCCATCCAGCGCTAGAAATTTTCAATAGCAATCAAGTGATTGTGTATGGATTGTTAGATGAGGACAGCAGCCTTCATGGCACCGAAATCAATAACGTCCCTGTGCTCGGCGGCACCGAAGACGAGGGATTCTTGAAGTTGATCGGTAAAAAAACGGAGGCATTTGTCGCTGTAGACGATACCAAATACCGCAAATTTCTGGTGGAGTTGCTCCTTGAAGACCGAAAGATGCAACCCATCAATGCCATCCATGAGCGCGCCTACATTTCCACAGATGCGGCACTTGGTCATGGCAACTTTATCAATGCACAGGTGACTGTAGGAGCGGGAGCGAAAGTTGGAAGTCACTGCATCTTCCATACCGGAGCGATTATCGAACACAAAGTGATCGTAGAAGACTACGTTCAAGTGGGCGCAGGATCTATCGTCAATGCCGATGTGGTCTTGGAAGAAGGGGCATTTATCGGTTCGGGCGTGACTATCGTCTCTGGCGTACGCATCGGCAAAGGCGCCCGTGTAGGTGCTGGATCCGTAGTGATCTCCTCGGTCGGAAAAAACGAAACCGTATTCGGAAATCCAGCGGGGAAAGTAAAGTAGAAAGAGAAGTGAGAAATACGAAGTACGAAATACGGCATTTTTACTAATATCGAATGTTGAACGCCGAGTGCAGAATGTTGAAGTGGGGAATCATTGAATTGAACTACTAACCTTGTCTGCAAAAGTCTTGATACTTGGTACTAACTACTTGATACTGCCTTAGTCTAATCTCTTGCATCTTGCTTCTCGAAGCGTCTTGATACTTGATACCAGCGACTTGATACTCAAAAAACACCCTGCCGAAACAGGGCATTAGTTATGGAAAACACAAACAACAAACCCTACAGCATCCTGCTGTACTACTGCTACGCAGACATCTGCAATCCTGAAGAATACCGGGAGCAGCACCACCTCTTCTGTGTGGAAAACAACATCCGAGGCCGCATCATCATTTCCGACGAAGGGCTGAACGGAACAGTATCTGGATTGGCTGCCGACTGCGAGAAGTACATGGCCTACATCCAGGCGGATCCCCGATTTGCGAAGACAGAGTTCAAGATTGACTTCCACGAAACGCATGCTTTCGCCAAAATTCACGTGCGCTACAAGCCTGAAATCGTGCATTCTTCCTTGCGACACCTGGATCCCAACGTGAAAACCGGCAAGCACTTGGAACCGGAGGAATTCAAGCAGCTGAAAGACCAAGAGGATGTAGTCATCCTTGACGTTCGCTCCAACTACGAGCACGAACTCGGTCGCTTCAAAAATGCGATCACCTTAGACATCGACAACTTCCGGGATTTTCCCGAAAAGGTGAAGGAACTCGAACACCTCAAAAACAAAAAGGTACTCACCTACTGCACGGGAGGGATCAAGTGTGAAAAGGCCTCTGCTTTCCTGCTAGAACAAGGATTTGAAGATGTATACCAACTTCACGGAGGCATCATCAAGTACGGCATGGAAGCAGGAGGCGAAGACTTCGAGGGCAAATGCTACGTCTTTGACAACCGCATCGCTGTGGAGGTAAATACAGTCAATCCGACCATCATCTCTTCCTGCCATGTCTGTGGAACTGCTTCGGACCGCATGGTCAACTGTGCCAATCCAACTTGCAACGAGCACCTCGCCATCTGTGAATCCTGTGGATGGGAACTGGAAGGGACTTGTTCCGCTACTTGTAAAGAAAATCCTGATAAGCGCCCTTACGATGGCACGGGGTATTACCAAAAACACTCCAACGGCTACAATCCATACAAAGGCATTTACCGCAGCCCCTCCAAACAGACTACATCTCATGGAGAGCCGGCAAATTCCTGAGACGGAACTGATTCTTAATCCCGACGGGAGTGTATACCACCTGCGCTTGAAACCCGAGCACCTGGGAACGACAATTTTTACCGTAGGGGATCCTGACCGCGTGGCCACCGTATCGCAGCACTTGGATCAGGTAGACTTCCAACTCCAAAACCGAGAGTTTATCACGCATACAGGCTGGAAAAATGGGCATCGAGTGTCTGTAATCAGCACCGGTATGGGTACGGATAACATTGAGATTTTGATGACGGAACTGGATGCCTTGGTCAATGTAAATCTGCAAACTCGCCAAGTCAAGGAGAAAAAAACGAGTTTACAGATCATCCGCATCGGCACCTCGGGAAGCCTCCAGGAAGATATCCCAACGGGCACCTTGCTTGCCTCCGAGATCGCTATCGGGATGGACACCCTGATGGCGTATTACCCAGAGCTGTCAGGTCCGCAGAACTTTGGGCAAGCCATACAAGCTGAACTTGGTCTTTCGTTTCGTCCCTACCAAGCTGCCGCCTCCACCAAGTTATTGGGAATGCTAGACGCTTCCATCCAAAAAGGAATTACGCTTACCTGCCCAGGTTTTTATG
>JAXISU010000276.1:0-3555 GCA_034680425.1 Cyclobacterium sp. | reverse complement strand
TTCATGAGGGTAGCATTGATCTTTCGAAAATATAGTCAAAAAAAGAAATGCCATCCCTCTAAATTTCAATTTTTAAAGTGAAGAGAAAAGCGATAGACTGAATGTAATTCGAAAGAAGTAGGGGGGTAACTGATAAAAATCCATTGAAAGAAGGCTTTCCGAGTAAGAATCACGACTAACAAAATACCTATAAATCAGCCTGAATCGCTTAATTTTGAACTGTAAAATGAGAAAAATACAATTTCCGGGGTTAAATGGGGTTCGCTTTATCGCAGCGTTCCTCGTCATTATTGACCATACAGAACTTTTTAAAAGTTACTTGGGGTACCCCACGCTCTGGGCAAATAGTTACAGTGCCTACTTAGGCGCCTTTGGCGTGAGCATCTTTTTTGTGCTAAGTGGGTTTTTGATCACCTACCTGCTTCTTGAAGAGCAACAGGAAGCTCCGATTCGTATCCGGCACTTTTATTACCGGCGAATCTTGCGAATCTGGCCACTCTACTACCTGATTTTGGGGCTTGGCTTTTTTGTGATACCCCATTTGGATTTCTTTCAAGTGCCCATTTATTCCAGTGACATGGGGAATTTCCTGCCTAGACTGTTGCTATTTGTTGGATTGGCGGCAAATGTGGCTTTTGTGTATTTACCTACTGTTCCTTTTGCTAATGTGCTCTGGTCCGTAGCGGTGGAAGAACAGTTTTACCTGTTTTGGCCGCATGTGGTCCGGCTCAAGCGGATGCTGATCTGGATCATGCTCGTGCTACTGGCTGGCTACCTGTCCCTCAAATTTTATGCGGGTGCTGTAGATCGTCAGTTTGAATTGCTCGTCATCCGCACCCGTTTTTCGTCCATGATTATTGGTGGCATTGGAGCCTACCTGCTTTTTCACCAAAAAGCCCTGATCCAATTTCTTTATCATCCTGTGATGCAAGGCGTCTTGCTGCTGCTCTTTGTGTGTATGGGAATGGATTGGATCGACTACCATTCCTTGGCTTGGATGCAGGACGAGTTGATTTCCCTGGTGGTCTGCGGGTTTATTTTGAATATTGCGAGCAATCCACGGACCTTGATTTCATTGGAGAATGGCCTGTTTGCCTATTTGGGTAAACTGTCCTATGGGTTGTATGTGTACCATTTGTTTGCGGTGGTGCTGGTCTTGAAGGGCTTGCCCGAAGTAATAGACCTGCAAGGTTTGCCTACCTGGTTAGGTTATCCGCTTACTTTGGGTATGATTTTAGGCTTGACCACCGGTATCAGCCAGTTGTCTTACCGCTACTTTGAGAGCTATTTTTTACGGAAGAAGGTAAGGTATTCGGCGGTATTGAGTGGGGATATGGTGGATAGGCCTGATGATGATTCTAGGAACTAGGTTTCACTTTTTCTTCATTCTTCAATCGGAGTTGGTCATTCGACATTAGGTAAGTAAAAGTAGTAAGTAGCTAGTATCAAGTAGCAAGACGCTTGAGAAGCCTGTCTGCGGATAGGTAGGCGAGTGATTAGTGAAAGACCTTTCTTTTCCTTTGCGTCTCTGCGCCTTTGCGAGAAAAAATCCCCCTAGCCCCCTTAAGAAGGGGGATTTGCCCCAATTACGCCTTTGCGCCCACCTCGGAAGGCAGGCTTTGTGCGAGAAAAAAAAACTCAGCTTCTTCGGCAAGGTCACCGTTATCCTGAATGACTTCCCTATGTTGAACTTGTATTTTTTTTAACTTAATTTCTAAAATACTTTTTTAAAGAATTATAAACTCCTATATTTTAGGGGTTTGGGGAAATATCTCAAAATTCTCTTCCTTCATTTCCTTTGGTAAATGGGCGACTTTAAGGCTCCAATAGAACAAAAAAATAAAACAGCTACTCCTGGTCAAAAACCGAAGGAGGCGAGCAGCCTTGGGGAGATGGAGTATGTAGATTCCAGAGCCAGTACCTTTCAACTTGTACAACTTCAAGCAGCAGCAGACGATCAAGGATCGAGAAGTCGCATCACACAACTTCAATCCAAATCTGCCCAAATTTCTAGTTCTTCGCGGATTGCACAATTGCAAGCAAAGAGTAATTCCCAAATATTTTCTACGGAATCAACAGTTGTTCAGCGTCAAGAAAACAAAACTGGCCTACCTGATGGCTTAAAATCAGGTATGGAATCCATTTCAGGATTGTCACTCCATGATGTCAAGGTGCATCGCAACTCCGACAAGCCAGCCCAACTCCAAGCCCATGCTTATGCCCAAGGCACGGATATTCATTTGGGACCAGGTCAAGAAAAGCACCTCCCGCATGAGTTGGGGCATGTAGTCCAACAAAAAGAAGGCCGTGTAAAGCCTACCGTGCAGTTGAAAGACAAAGTCAACATCAATGACGACAGTGGCTTAGAAAAAGAAGCGGATGTTTTGGGGCAGAAAGCTGTGCAAAATGGTGGTCAAGAAATAGGCACAATTCAAAAGATGGTTTCTGTTGGATTAGCAAATAATTCTTCAAATATTGTTCAACGTGTTAACGGTGGAGACGAGGAAAAATTTAAAAGTTTGAGTATTAAAGATAGGGCAGCTATAACGGAAAATAAGGGTAAAGTCTCTACTCTCGAAGCTGCAACTGAAGCTAGAAGAAGAGATAAAAAAGAAGTATTGCCACACCCTAAAGATCTTCTTGGAGAGGCAAAATATACTCAACACCTTAAAAAATTCGAGGCTGGTGCTGCACGATTTGAAACTCCTTGGGTCGCTAAAATGACTAAAGAAAAATGGGGTTTTGGCCAAGATTTTAAGTTTTTAACGACAAAGGGAGAAGCTGATACAGTTCAGCAGGATAGTCAAAAACCCAAGCCAGATGGAGATACGGGAATTTGGCACATGGAAACTGTAATGGGAGCTGATAAAGGCAGATGGGTGGATAAAGGTCTAGGAGGTAAACAAGAAAATCCTGCGAATGAAATGATCAGATATGATTTTCCGCATCCTGAAAAATTTGATCTCGAAATGGCAAAAGGAACAGAAATTGATGCCTTTAAAAACGAGTGGGTAGCTGGTGGACAAACTCTTGGAGGCATGAATGAAGCAATAATTAAAAAAATTGATAAGGATAAATTTCTATCAGAATTGGCAAAAACTGCAGATCCTTTAATTACAGAAACAAACGTTAAGTTTCCAACTACCGAAAATTTTAAACTTGAAGGTACTACGTTGACGCCAAATACTCCCAACAGTCCGAGTTCCCCCTGATAAACAATAAATATTTAGAAATAGGAATAGCAAACTATTTTGGTAACGAGGTCTACTTCCCGATACAGAACTTGCTGAAAATATTGGCCAGTAAGTCGTCTGTGGTGACTTCGCCGGTGATCTCACCGAGGTAATGTAGCGCACGGCGGATGTCCATTGCCAAAAAGTCGTTGGTCACCATTACATCCAAACCTCCCAGTACTTCCAATAAGGACTCACGAGTCTTGGTCAAACTGTCGTAATGCCGTACGTTGGTTACGACGGTATTTCCGGTGCGGAACTTGTCCAAATTCACCAGCTCTAGGATGCGCGCCTTCAGCAATTCCAGGTTTTGTTTGTTGCC
>JAXISU010000275.1:0-3567 GCA_034680425.1 Cyclobacterium sp. | reverse complement strand
TGCCTGCATTGGGCTTGCCTGCAATCACCGTGGGTACACCATTTTTGATCACATTTCCCAAGTCAAAACTTAAAATTAGTTCTTCCACGAGCCGCAGGATGCGTTCCACGAGCTGGCGCAATCCCTCGCGACTGACAAACTCCACATCTTCTTCTGAAAAGTCGAGTTCCAATTCGATCATGGAGGCAAAGTGAATCAGCTGGTTGCGGAGCTCCTGAATCTCGGAACTAAAACCGCCCCGCATCTGATTGAGTGCGGCTTGATGACTGCTCTCAGAGTCGGAGTGGATCAGATCGGCAACAGCCTCGGCTTGTGCCAGATCAAATTGCCCATTTAGGAAGGCCCGCTGTGTAAACTCTCCCGGCTTGGCCAGTCGAATTCCCTTGCGCACAAAGAGCTTCAGCACCTGATTGACAATGTAGGAAGAGCCATGTGTGGAGATTTCCACTACATTTTCCTTGGTAAAGGAGCGAGGTCCTTTGAAAAGGGATACGAGTACCTCGTCGATGATCTTTTCCCCATCGCGGATCGTACCCAAGTGAATGGTATGGGAGGGCTGCTCCTCTAGATTTTTCCCGAAAAAGACTTCGTTGCATACGCGAATGGCGTCTTTGCCTGAAATGCGGATCACGGCAATGGCGCCTACACCTTGCGGGGTGGCTAATGCAATGATGGTGTCCTCGCGCTCCGAAAGAGAGAAACTCATGGGGTCTTTTTAAAGGCTTTGTCAATCAAATCCGTCAATCCTGCAAGGAAAGCCGCGGGCTCTCTGTACCCTGGAAGTTGGGCAATGTTTTGCAATCCGGGTTCGATCACCACAAAATTGGGGTAGGAATTGACCCGCATGGATGCAGCCATCTGGGCTTCGGTAAAGGTTTTGCCCATAAATTGGAAGCTCCGCTTCGTGTCTTCAGCATTGAGCTTCACCGCATAAAAATTCTTCTGGAAATGCGCAATCACTTGAGGATCGGTAAAGGTCTCTTTGTCCATCTTTTTGCACCAGCCACACCAGTCGGTGTACACGTCTACCAAGATCATTTTTGGATTATTTTCATTGGCAGCGATGGCCTCCTCAAACTTCATCCATTGGATTTGATCTTGGGCTTGGAGGTTCAGACTGAGCAGAACCAGGAGCAAAATGAGTGAATATACTTTCATAGACGTGTTTTCAAGAGTCAAACGCAGGGCTGGATTTGGAAGTTCCACGGAGACCCAATGGCCAGTTTCCCTTGATCAGGGCACTGCCAAAGAAGAAAACTCCGGCTACGGCCACCATCATGCCTGCGATGGAACTGTCGATCCAGTAGGCAAGATAGTATCCCAAAATGGCAATTAAAATTCCTAAGGCTGCAGTAAGGCGAAGTAGGGGGATCAAACTCTTGGTCCAGAGGTAGGCGGTGGATGGGGGAACCACCAGTAAAGCAACCACCAAAATGGCTCCCACGGATTCAAAGCTAGATACTGTGGTGTAGGATACCATGCTCATGAGTGCCAAGTTGACTCCCTTGGCAGGAATGCCAATGGCGGAACTAAAGTGCTCGTCAAAGCTGGTCAGGGACAATTCCTTAAACAGCAGGTAGATAAAACCGGTCACCAAGAAGAAGTTGAGTCCGGCCAACCAGGTGATGCGGGGGCCTAGATTGAGCCCACTTGGGGTGATCCAGAGGTCGATGGGCAGGTAGGCAATTTCCCCATAGAGCACGCATTCCTGGTCCAGGTCTACCTTGTAAGCAAAAAGGTTGATCAAGATGATGCCGATGGCGAAAAGGAGGGTGAAGGTGATTCCGATGGAGGCATCGAGCTGCACCTTGGCTTTTTTGCGCAGCGCATCGATCATCAGCGTTGAGAGGATTCCGAGTAGGCCTGCTCCGATGATTACTTCCAAACTGCGCTGGCTTCCGGACACGAAGAAGCCAATTACAATCCCGGGAAGCACGGCATGGGAGATGGCGTCACCGGTCATGGACATTTTGCGAAGCAGGAGAAATACGCCCAAAAATCCACAGGAGATCGCAATCAAGGCTCCGGTGAGGATAATCAAGAGGGCATTGGTATCAAGCGTCATGGGATTCTCGGGGGATAGTTTCTTGGTGAGGGTCTAGAGTAGGATAGTTGAGGCGCTGCTCAAGCAGGGCTTCCAATTCTGGAGTCAGGAGGTGTTCCATCTGTTCGGCAGACTCGTGCACGTGGTCAGGAGCAATGTTCATGGATTCGTTGAGGTATACTTCCCACAGTCGGTGGAGACGGACAATCCGCATCGCATCTGAAGTGCCTTGTGTACTGAGCCGCACACCCTGGGGATCTTGAATCACGAGCCCCTGCTTGGTGAGTACCTGCAGGGAATGTTCAATTTCTTTCTTGTGAAAGGGGTACAGCGCACGAATTTCTTCCAAGGTCAGCAATTCTCGCTTGGCTTCTTTGGCTTTGAATAGCGCCTTCATCAAGTGATCTCGGTGGGTTTTATTCAAGTAGCTTCGTCGAGCTAGATACCGTCGAATCAAACCGCTTTTAGGGGAAAAGATAAAAGAAAGCAGCGCAATCAAGGACAAGAAGACCACTACCCAAGGGCCTGTGGGCATCTGTGGCAGGACAAAGGAAATATAAGTACCCAAAATCCCAGATAGGATGGAAAAGAAGGCAGCAAGCAGGAGTAGAGGCTGCAGTCGGTCCGTCCAAAAGCGTGCTGCTGCTCCTGGGGTAATCAGGAGTGCAGCCATCAGAACCACGCCGATGGCTTGGATGCCGATCACAACGGCAAGAATCAAAAGCACATTGAAGACAAAGCGAATAGCCTTCATCGGGAATCCTATTGCCTTGCCAAATCCAGGGTCAAAGACCATCAGGCGAAATTCCTTCAAAAATAGGCTCAGAACGAGCAGAATGGCCAAGGACAAGCCTCCATAGAGGAAAAGGTCGGCTTCAGCGATGCCAATAGCATTGCCGAAAATAAAGGAATTGAGCCCGGAAACCTCCGGATTGCCAGATTTTTGAATAGCGGTCAATGTCACGATGCCAATTCCAAAAAATACGGAAAGGATACTGGCGATGATGCTGTCTTCACTCAGTTTCGTGTTTTGCTTGAGCCAGGAAGACAAAAAGGTAGCTAGGGCACCCGATAAGAAGGCACCCGTGACGATGTAGCGCGGGTCCTTTTCTCCGGCCAAGACAAAACCCAAGCAAATCCCAGGAAGTACCGCATGGGAGATAGCATCCCCCAGCAAGGCTTTCTTATCCAAGAAGGAGAAGGTCCCCACGTAGGCCGAACCTATCCCCAGCAGCGTGATGCCCAATACCACCCAGGTGATGGAGGGATCTTGAAAGGTGAAGAAGTACAGAAAGTCTTCCATATCAGCTTTTCAATGGGTTGAAGTCTTGCTTGCGAATCAAATCGGTCACCTGGGTGAGCAGGTTGAGTTTACCTCCGTAGGTCTTTCGGAGCAGTTCTTCGGTCATCACTTTGTCCTTAGGCCCGGAAGCCACCAAGTGAAGGTTGAGCATGATCACCCATTCAAAGAAGTTCATCGCACTGTGGATGTCGTGGTGGACCACCAGCACAGTTTTGCCAGC
>JAXISU010000274.1:0-3578 GCA_034680425.1 Cyclobacterium sp. | reverse complement strand
TACAAACTATCCGCTTGAGCCAAAGCCTTCTTTTGCAATGACATCAATTCTCCCATCTTGGGCATCACCTCATCGTGCACTCCGATAATCTGCGCACGCATTTCTTTATTTGCTTCAATCAAGGGATTGGCACAAGCAAGGACTAGAAAAGAGATCAAAAGGGTCAAGGCAGATGCGAATAATTTCATGGGATATAGTTTGGGGTCAAAAATTTTTTAAAATTAAAAAAGAAACAACAGCCTTCGGCGAAGCCATTGTGAATTTTAGTCCTAATTTTGATTACTCACTTTGATGCTATGAAACCATTCTGTTTTGCCGATGGGAACATTATCCCAACTCAAGATGCTCGCCTTCATCCCGCTGATCTGGCCGTAATTCGTGGCTACGGGATCTTTGATTTTTTCCGGACCGAGCAGTATCAACCTGTGTTTTTAGAAGATTACTTGGATCGATTTACCGCATCCGCGGCGAAAACCTTTTTGCCTTTGCCTTATTCTCGTGAAGAATTACGTGCCATCATTACCGAATTGATTGCTAAAAACGACTTGAAGCAAGGCGGAATTCGCATGGTCTTGACTGGGGGAGTGTCCGAAAATCACTTTTCTCCTGCAACCGGCACCCTATTTATGTTTGGAGAGGAACTGAGTTTCCCATCCGAAGAAAAATACCAGCAGGGCGTCAAATTACTGACTGTGGAACATGTACGTGCGATAGCAGACATCAAAACCACCAACTACACCTTACCCGTATGGCATAGCATGCGGTGGAAGGAACAAGGTGCAGAGGACGTCTTGTACCACTGGGATGGTTGGGTGAGTGAGAGTTCGCGAAGCAATTTCTTCATCGTCAAAGATGGAGTCATCCATACGCCAGATAAACACATTCTGATGGGGATTACTCGAAAGAATTTGCTGGCAGTGGCAGGAGATGTACAAATCCGACCTATTTCTTTGGAAGAAGTTTGGGAAGCAGATGAAGCTTTTATCTCTGCGACTACCAAGATTTTATTGCCCGTCACACAGATTGACGATCGAAAAGTAGGCTCAGGAAAAGTGGGTAAGGTCAGTTTGGAGGTAATGGCAAAGTTCCGCGAGCGCGAAAAAGCCTACCTCAACAGCAAATAAAAACCAGTCAATTTAGTTTTCAACTAGTACAGCCTCTTTGAGGATGTACATCAACTTTTCGGGGTCATTTGCATTGAGGGTGAGTTTGCCGCGAATCTTCACCCGCTTGGAGGTGTACTTAATGGGCTTGGTGAGCATCGCTTCCATGACTGTTTCTGGTCCTCCAGATCCGCAGAAGAAGCATTCTGCAAGCGGAAGACTGGATAGAATGATGTGATTGGGCTTAAACATGCCTTCAAAAGGGATGATGTATCCATCCGCCTCTACCACCTTGCCTTCTATTTTTTTAATGTTTTCGGAAAAAACAGGCACATAAAGTTCTCCAAAATTATCCTTGCTGATTTTATAAGTCACCTCAGACAAACTTTTCCATACCCCTTGGGCATACGTTTGCTGGGAAAAAGTGGCCAAAGCCAAAAGTAAACCAATCAGGAATGCTCCTCTTTTCATCTTGCTTTAAATTTTATGCTAATTACGTCTTTGTAAGTTGCTTTGCAATACTCGTTTGGTAGGCTGACCAGGCTGGGATCAAGGAAGCCAGCATCCCTACGGCCAAGGCATATCCGAAAATCAATCCTTCTTCAGGTAAAAATATCCAAGGATCCACCATGGAAACTACTTCTTGGGCAGTCAATTCCACGATAATTGCCAAAAAGCCATGGCCCAAAGCAATCCCCAAAAGCGCACCCAACGTAGTGAGCGAAATCCCTTCCAGAAACACCAAAGTCACCAATTGCAACCGAGAAGCACCCAAGGTGCGTAGAATCGCCAGGTCGTATTTCCGCTCTTTCAGGGAATTGTAGAGAGCGATAAAGATGCTCAATCCTGCGATGACCACTAAGGCTATGGCCAAGCCCTGCAAGAGACTAATGCCCACGCCAAGCAGTTCAAAGAGTCGAGACATTTCAAATGCGGGGGAGGCTGCCTGCATGGAGGTAGCCGAGTTGATCATTCGGGGCAACTGGATCGCAGCCATGGGATTGCGGTAGCGAACCAACAAGGAAGTGACTTCTCGCTCTTGGTCAGTGGAAGGAAAACCTTGCGCAGCAACGGGAACTTTGAGCGGGTCCATAGCTACTGCATGCGCTTCATGGGCTTCTTCTTCATGGGAAACCTCTTCTTCTAGTGGCAGTTCCACTTCCTCAGTAGCGATGGATTCCTCCCCTTGCTCATCGTGGGTATACCAAACGGACTCGATGCTGGTCAGCACCAAGCGGTCGACCACCTTTCCGGTAGGTGCCAAGATGCCAGTCACTTTAAATTGCTGTTGGTCGTGGTCGTGGCTCCCCACACTAATTCCATGACTTCCAGTAAAGGAATCGCCCAATTTCAAGCCAAGGGCTTGTGCAGCGCTGGCTCCAAGGGTCACTTCAAAAGGGAATTCCCAGGCCTTACCCGCAGCAAAAGACACTTCATACAAGGAAAGGTAGTCGTGGTTGGTACCTACGATTCGAAACCCTTGCATATTGTCTCCCATGGCAAGCGGAATCACCTGCTTCACCAGTCGATTTCGAGAGATGCGCTGTGCGTCTTCCATCTTGATATTCCCCGTGGGAAAATCAATGTGGTAGACTGAAGCCAAGATCAATTGCAAGGGACTTCCCTTTGCGCCGACCACAAGGTCAATGCCTGCAGCATCTCGGGTCATCTTCTGCTCAAACTGGTGCTGCACCAAGAGCAAAACGGTAATGATGGCCAGACCAAAAGCCAATAAAATTGCATTCAGGCCGGTAGAAAGCGGCCGAAAGCTGAGGTATTTCCAACTGAGCGTGAGGAGATTCATGCGCTTTTCACTTCTAGGACCTGAGACACTTCTGATTTGACACGCTGATCGTGTGTGACGATTACCAAGGCTGCGCCAATTTTGGCCGCTTGCGCTTTTAGAAGTTGGACCACTAGCTGGGCATGCAGGTCATCCAAACTAGAGGTAGGCTCATCGGCTAGGATCAGTTTGGGTGAGTTGACCAAGGCTCGTGCGATGGATACCCGCTGGGCCTCCCCTTCGCTGAGTGTGCCTACGGCAGCAGTTGCTTTGGCCGCCAAGCCCAAGTCTTGGAGTAAGTCCGAAGGAGAGAGCCCTTTTTTCTTGCCAAAAAATTGTGCCAATTCTAAATTTTGCTTCACTGAAAGCGCCGTAATCAAATGCGGCTTTTGAAATACAATTCCGATATGCTGCCCTCGAAACAAATCCAAGCGATGCCCTTTGAGTTCGGATAGGTTTACCCCATCCAGCACCACAGACCCTTGACTCGGGGTAAGAAGTCCTGAGAGCAGGTTGAGCAGGGTCGTTTTTCCAGATCCGGATTGTCCTAGGAGCAGGAGCGCTTCCCCTCCTGCGAGGGAAATATCCGGAAAGGAAATCGGGGCTTGCCCAGGGTAGGCGAAGTGCAGTGAAGTGGTTTGTAGCAACATGAAATTCAAATTCTAGGCAGTAGAATGTTTTACAAATACATC
>JAXISU010000273.1:0-3580 GCA_034680425.1 Cyclobacterium sp. | reverse complement strand
TCATGCGTTGCGGCATATCGCCCTGATTTCTGGAGGGCTTGCGCTGATTCCCTCCTGCGACTTTAGCAAGGAAGACATCCTTGCCGCTTACGAAAATCTCAAAATCACCGCTACACAGAAGGCCCTTCTTGCAGCCATTTCCGACAGCATCATTCCTGCTGGAGAGATCAAAGGAGCCTTGGACTTGGAAGTAGTTGACTTTATCCTCGTGATGGTCAACGACTGCTATACCCAAGAAAACCGTGAAAAATTCACCGCAGGATTGGAGGCATTTCCGGATTATGCAGAAAAAGCCACTGGAAAGAAATTTGAGGCGCTCACCACCAAAGAAAAAGAAGCCTTCCTCCTAGCTGGAGCGGCTCTCACCGGGGACGATACCACCGAAGGCAAGCGTCTTGCGGGCATTGGCTATTTCCTGAGTAGCGTGAAGCGCTTTACCATTCAGGGCTATATGGCCTCTGAATACATTCAAACCGAAATCATTCCCTACTCCCTGATTCCGGGAGAATACAATGGGGCAGTCTTGATTTCAGACCTTCAAAAACCACGAGTAAATGGCTAATCTTAACTTACGCAGTACGCAGGAGCGTACCTATCAGGCCATTGTGGTCGGCTCTGGCATCAGCGGCGCCTGGGCAGCAAAAGAACTCTGTGACTTGGGTGTGAAAACCCTGATGATTGAGCGAGGTCCAGACGTGACCCATATCAAGGACTACCCGACCACCAACATGCTTCCGCATGAATTTCCCCATCGGGGGCAATTGACCGAGAAGATCAAGGAAGAAAATCCCGTGATCAGCAAGTGCTATGCCTTCCGTGAGGATGCCATGCACTTCTTTGTAAAGGACGCGGAGCATCCCTATGTGCAAGAAAAGCCATTTGATTGGATTCGGGGCTACCAAGTGGGAGGCAAGTCCCTGCTTTGGGCACGTCAAGTACAGCGCTGGTCCGACTTTGACTTTGAGGGACCTGCTCGCGATGGCTTTGCAGTAGACTGGCCAATTCGCTATAAGGACATCGAAAAATGGTACAGCCATGTGGAGAAATTTGCCGGTGTATCTGGATTCAAGGATGGCATTGCCCACCTACCCGATGGAGAATTTCTTCCTGGCTACGATCTCAATGTGGTCGAGAAATACTTCGCCGAGACGATGAAAAAGGAGTATGGAGGAGAGCGTCATGTGATTTCGGCACGTTGTGCCCATATCCATGGCAATGCAGATGCCTTTGCTGCACAAGGCAGAGGATCTTGCCAAAACCGCAACCTGTGCCAGAGAGGCTGTCCGTTTGGAGGCTACTTTAGTTCCAACTCGTCCACCATCCCTTGGGCATTGAAAACCGGCAACCTGACCATCCGTCCTGATGCGGTGGTGCATTCCGTGATCTATGACGAGGCAAAAGGGAAGGCTACAGGTGTCCGCATCATCGATCGCTTGACCAAAGAAGTCGAAGAATTTTATGCAGACGTGCTCTTTATCAATGCAGCTGCTTTGAATACCAATGCCATCCTACTCAACTCTACCTCCACCCGCTTCCCGAATGGATTGGGCAACGACAGTGGAGTATTGGGCAAGTATGTGGCTTTCCATAATTACCGCGCTCGCGTGTCGGGAGAGTACGAAGGTCATGCGGAGTACACCACGTCTGGGGGTAGACCTACCAGTGGGTATTTCCCACGATTCCGAAATGTGTACAAGCAGGAAACCGACTTTCTACGGGGATATGCGGCAGGCTTTTCCGCAGGGCGAGGCCAAGGGCCCAACACGGATGGCATCGGAATGGAACTGAAAAACAACCTCCTGAATCCAGGGCAATATGGACCTTGGCATGTAGGATCGCACATGATGGGCGAGACGCTGCCAAAGGATACCAATTACGTGGCGCTTGATGGGAGCCTGAAGGACGAGTGGGGCATTCCCCAGCTCAAGGTGAGCATGGACTACGACGACAACGACGAGAAGATGGTGAAAGACTACCTCGAGCAGATGACGGAAATGTTTACCAAGGCGGGCTTTACCAACATCCAAACTTCCGACAGCAAGCAGGCGCCTGGCTTGGATATCCACGAGATGGGCGGGGTGCGTATGGGTAAAGATCCCAAGACCTCCATGTTGAATGCCAATCACCAGTTGCACGCCGTGCCGAATGTGTACGTGACCGACGGATCATCCATGACCTCCACGTCTACCCAAAATCCATCGCTGACCTACATGGCCTTTGCAGCCCGCGCTGCACACCATGCAGTGGCAGAGAGCAAGAAGAAGTAAAGTGGATAGACCCCAAAAAAAACCGAATCAGTACTGATTCGGTTTTTTTTTGCGCGTTAGTTGATGGTGTTTAAAAAGGCAATTTTCCCAAATCTACATTTCCACCGGAGAGGATAATGCCTACTTTTTTTCCGGCAAAGCGCTCCTTGTTGGCCAGTAAGGCTGCTAGGGGAACTGCGCAGGAGGGCTCGATGATGATTTTCATGCGCTCATAGACCAGACGCATTGCTTCGATGATTTGCGGCTCAGTGGCGAGCAAAATATCCCGGACATGGGCTTGGATCAAGGCAAAATTGATTGTGCCTAGGGAGGTCAAGAGTCCGTCTGCGATGGTGTTTGGGCCCGTTTGTGGAATGATGTAGCCAGCATGAAAGGATCGGTAGGCATCGTCTGCCCCTGTAGGTTCCCCGGCGATAACTTCGATCTGGGGATTCAGGTAATGTGCTGTCAGGGCCGTGCCACCGAGCAGTCCTCCTCCACCGACGGGGGCCATTAGGATATCCAGATCCGATTGATCTTCTAAGAATTCGAGCGCGCAAGTTGCCTGCCCCTCGATCACGTCCAGGAAGTCGTAGGGAGGAATAAAAGCAGCTCCGGTACGGGCAACTACGGCCTCTAAGGTGCTTTCTCGGGCTTTGAGATTGGGTTCGCATTCGATGATTTCTCCTCCATAGCCTTTAACGGCCTTCTTCTTGATTTCGGGAGCATTGGAAGGCATGACAATGTAGGAGGGAATCCCTGCCACGCTAGCGGCACGGGCGAGCGCAGCGGCATGATTGCCCGAACTGTGCGTTGCCACCCCTTTTTCGCGTTCGCTGGGGGTAAGTTTCATGACCGCATTGGCTGCGCCTCTAGCCTTGAATGCGCCGACTTTTTGAAAGTTTTCGCACTTAAAATAGATGCTGCATCCTGCAATCGCATCGATGGCTTCCGAAGTAAGGATAGGCGTTCGGTGGATAAAAGGTTGGATTCGGGCATGCGCCGCTCGGATATCGGAGAGGGTAGGAAAGATCATGGGGTAAAGTTAAATATTTGTACGAGGTACCAAGTACTAAGTAAAAAGTAGAAATACCCGCGGCGGCGGGCAGGCGAAATATGGTGGAAATAGAATAGAAATAAACTCCGCTTCGCTTCGTGAAATAGGGTTGAGATACAAATCCTTATTTCCCGAGCTTGCTCGGATTATTTCTAGTTTATTTCGACGGTATTTCCAATCCTCTCTTGGTTCTCGCCTCTTGCTTCGGAGGGATCTTGGTACATTGTACTTAGTACTTGGTACAATTATTTCATTCCTTCCACTGAAACGATTTTTC
>JAXISU010000272.1:0-3583 GCA_034680425.1 Cyclobacterium sp. | reverse complement strand
CGGTATCGTTGAGCATGCCTTCGTGTGGGGTCATCGGCACCTGCCCCGAATAGCTTCTTCCTGCTACTTCCATAGGACCCATTAGGCCTTTGAGGACCAATTTGATGAGTCGTTCTGGACTTCCAGTGACCCATGGGGTACCTCGTAGCGGAGGGAATTCTGAGGCAGTTAAGCCTCCTCCATCGGGCTGGTGGCAGGTGCTACACAAGCCTTCCCGCGCATAAATTTCCTTCCCTAGCACGAAGAGTTCTCGATCCGATCCAGTCAGCGAGGATTTGATGTCTTCCTCCTTTTTCTGGGCTACGGAGAGCCCGTTGAGGTGGGCGATGGCTGTTTCTAAAGTGCCTGGAATCCAGGTAGCATCCTTGGCTTGTTTTTGGGCTTGAGCTAGAATCGGGACTCCTTGCGCAGGGGGAAGCCAGGAAGCCGCCGCAATCCCTTCCATCCGTACGCGTCCATGAGGATCTTGTACCGCTTTGGTGAGCAGTTGGGCTTGGTCTGGCACCTGGTGACCCGAATAGCGCAGGACTCGGGTGGCTGCCGCGCGTACCTTGTAATTGGTTGATCCAAGTAATTCCTTCAGAAGTGTAGCATTGACGCGATTGGCTCCCCAGGTGACCCAGAGGGCTTCCAAGCGCTGGTGCTCGTAGTTTGGATCCTTTTTATCTAACCCTTTGACCCATTTCTCAACAGCAGCAGTTACGGCTACGGCATCCCTTCCTCTCAGTTCGCGACGGGTACGGTAGCGGCTTCGGTATTCGGGAAGCTTCAAGTTTTCCAGCAGGACAGGGATAGTTTCACCATCGATTTTTGCAGGGGTTACTAGAGGTCTTGATGGGTAGGTCACTCGGTAAATGCGTCCATGTACATGGTCTCGCAAGGGGTCTCGTGCATTGTGTTGCATGTGTCCAATGAGGATATTGTGCCAATCCACAATATAGAGTGAACCATCTGGGGCAGTTTCCATATCCACAGGTCTAAAATTCCGATCCGAGGAAACGACCAAATCTTGGCGCCATTTGCTGGTAAAGCCGACCGTGTCATCCAGCATCTGGTGCTGCTTGGTGCCCAAAAATCCGATGGTATTGTTGATGATCATATCGCCCTGAACGTCCTCTGGAAAATGTCTGCTGGAGATAAATTCCAGTCCTGAGGTAGGGCGAACCATGTGGTCTTTTTCAATGAGGTTGGGACCTTTGAAGTTTCCATTTCCATAGCGGGGTAGGGTGGAACCGGGAAGCATCCAATTGACATTTGGGCCGGAAGTTTCTGCATAGAAGTTTTGACCCCAGTGATCAAAAGCGATGCCCCATGGGTTGGGAATGCTGACCTGGTTTACTCGCTCCAACTTGTGTCGCTTGGGTTCGTAGCGGTAAAATCCACCATTGGTAGCACGAACAGGACCGTAGGAGGTTTCCACATTGGTATGCAAGAACACCCCTTCTGCCATGTAGATCGCTCCACTTTCGTCTGCGGCAAAGGCCGAGATGGCGTGGTGCGTATCGTGGTCATCAAATCCGGAAAGCAGGACAGTTTTCTTGTCTGCCTTGTCGTCTCCATTGGTATCTTCAAGCAAAATCAAATTTGTCCCTTGGGACACATACACCCCTTCTGCAGCAATTTCAAAGCCTACTGGGATGTGGAGGTTGTCCGCAAAGACCTTTTGCCTATCGGCTTTCCCATCTCCATTGGTGTCTTCCAAGATGAGCAATTTGTCTGAAGGACGTGGATCTCCGGGTTTGTAATGCGGATAGCTCGGCATGGTAGCCACCCATAGTCTACCCTTATTGTCAAAGGAGAGTTGCACCGGATTGGCGAGGTCGGGGAATTCTTTTTCAGAGGCAAAAAGTTCGATTTTGTATCCTTCAGGCACCTTCATGGACTTGAGGGCATCTTCACCATACAAATAATCTAGACTACCATTGGCCTCTGGGTTGTAGTTGGTCTCCACCTCTGGCAAGGAGGGTGTCAACGCATCGGCTGCCTTGAGGTCTTTCGTTTTTCCCACATTTGCTTCCCAAATAGCTGTATCTCGGATCGCAGTGAGCTGGCGAATTTTCTCCAATTCAAAAGGATAGTTGTCTGGCCCAAAAGGATCGTAGCGTCTACCAAAGACATGCACTCCGTTGGGGATTTTGTAGTCGTTGTTCCAAAACCAGTTTTTCTCAAGTACTGCTTGTTCGATCAGCTCTTTGTTGGCTTCTGCCTTGGTTGAGGCTTTTCCGAAAATTTTGTCTGCGAGAAGCACCGACAGCTTTTCATAGCCTTCTTCAGTCAGTTGGCTTCCATCGATGGTGAGCGGTTCGGCACTGTCTTGGTACCAACTTTTACTTGGGGTAAAAGCGTCCACAAAGACGATTTGATGCTTTTTGGCTACCTCCTCCATGGCTTCGGTGTAGCGCTGCAAGTTTTCGTTTTCCAGTTTTCCATTCGGGACATCCTTGATTTCGGATAAGTCCTCAAAGGCAATGGGAGACACGAGGGCAAGTTGTGGAGCTGCTTTTCCATTGTAGCGCTGTGCCTTGGAATGAACAATCCAGGCTTCCAATTCGTCCTTGAAATTTTGAAGTTTGGCTTCTCCTTGAAAAGATTCATTGAAGCCAAAAAATCCTATGACCACATCTGCCTTCAATCGAGTCAGCCACTGATCTGGTTTTTCTAGAAATCCTTCCGACCCAGAATTGGTAGCGTATTCGTCCTGAAATTGTTCAGCTCCAGGAAATGCCCAGGGATCGTTGGTGCCTGAGCGAGGTCGAAAACCTGGGGTGTCTCCAGGATCAGAGAGGTTACGAATGAAGAGAGTGCTGTCGGGGTATCGTAGGTGTAGTTCTGTTTCCAACCCACCGAATTCCATCATTCTAGAACCCAAATTATTGCCTACTAGGGCAATTCGAGTGCCCTTTCGGAGTTCCAAGGTAGGTCCAGAAGTACAGCTAAAAAGTGCGAAAAGGGCAAGTAGGAGTACGGGAGTGTAGTTGAGGGAGCGTGTGTTGATCATTCTGGGCTAGATATTTTACTTAATACTAAGCAGAATGATTTCTATTGTCAATGGCTTTTTTACCAATTGTGCAAAAAATTCGGATACCCATCACCCCAATTGACCAAATAAAAATCTTACTAAAACTACTTTTAAACTCATGAAATTTTTCTCATCTTGATTCAGCGATCTAGAAATTTCACCTAGCAATACACCCAAAATCTATGTTTAAGAGACCTCAACTCAATTTTCTTTATTTGCTCAGTGCAATGCTCCTTTTTGGATTCGGTTGTAACCAAAAAGAAGTAGAGCGGCAGCTCACAGGAAATCCAAAATTAGATAAGCTCAAGTTGCCGGATGGCTTTGTAGCAGAATTACTCTACAGCCCCGGAGAAAATGAGCAGGGCTCTTGGGTAGCCATGACCTTCGATGACAAGGGTCGCATGATCACTTCGGATCAGTATGGATTTTTGTACCGCCTAGAACTGCCTCCGATAGGTTCGGATTCCACGGTAAAGCCAAAAGTGGAGCAACTTCAGATTGGCAATGTAGCCGATTCCCTGGTCGGGATGGGTTATGCCCAAGGCTTACTCTATGCCTTCAACT
>JAXISU010000271.1:0-3611 GCA_034680425.1 Cyclobacterium sp. | reverse complement strand
TCGTGAGGCAGGTGTTTTTCTTGCCCTGGCCCTAAGTGGATATCGGTTCCCTGTGCGTAGGCATGGGCTTGAAGTTGGGCTGGCTTGTCTGAGTTGCGGTGCACCTTTACGTCGCTCAAAGAAAGACCAGAGAGGGATTCCATTCCGGATTTGAGTTGGTCAGGGAGTCCTGTTTTATTCTCTTGTCGCTGTACTGGGGCGCTTGATGAAGTTGGCTGCCGAAGATCACTAGCTGCCTTCAATTGCGCTAGACGAGAAGCTCCTGTAAATAGGGATGCTTTGGCTTGCAATTGGGTGGTATTGCTTCGGTTGCCCTTGTCATCCGCTGCCGCCTGCAAACTGACTAGCTGCGCGGTGCTGGATCGATTGTCGGCATACTCCAGTTCCGCAGACTCACTTTTCCCTTCCTGCTTTTGGGTAGCAGTGGCTTTTTTACTTTCAGGTGCCGGAGCATTCTTGAATTCTGCCATTAGGGGACAGTCGCGTTATTTAGTAAACGGATGAAGTTAGCAAATAAATCTTTTTTTCTAGCCTTGACAGTGGTGGCCTGCTTTTTATTTTACAATTCGATGGTATCGCTCTTGATGACTTGGTCAAATCCAGCTTTCGCGCTGGCATCTACTTCTTTAATCTTTGCCTTTAGATCAGCCATTCTAGCCATCATTTGAGCAATTTTTTCACCATGTTCAGCTTCGGCCCTAGGAACAACATTGGTTTTGATATCTGTTTCCATTTTATCAACAGTAGTCAATAAATCATTGAATACCTTGGTGGCTTCTTTTTGATTCTTTTGTAATTGGGCTACAGTATAAGCTTGGTGACCCAGTTCCAATACAATCATCCCTGCTCCAACACCAGGTACAACCTCCGCAGCACCGGCAACAGTCGATCCAATGGATTCTAAGGTTGCAGCACCTGCTGGATCAGCCAATCCTTTCTTATCACCGGTGGCCATTTTCATGCCTGATTTAGCTACGGTTACACCTATTGCGGCAACTAGGAGTGCTAGACCGCCCACCCCAGTCCCTAGTATGGCAGCTACTCCAGCTGCTAAGCCAAGTCCAAGGGCTGCTGTACCCAAAGCCAAGCCAGCCTTTTCAAGCCTTAGCATGTTGTCCTTATTTTGCTTTTCTTTTTTGAGATCCTTGAAGTCAAGCAACTCAAAAATCCCGATGTAATTTTCCAATTTCCCCAGGTAATCGTCAATCCCCTCACCGATATTAAAGGCAGGTTTTTCGGCATTATCCAAATTTTTACCTTTCTTATCTAGGATGTTTTTATCCCATGCCTTTTCCTCCTTGCTTTTATGGTCTGAAAATAATCCTCCTGCAAATTGGAAAGGCTGAGTTGATGCCTTGCCTGGGCTTTGATTAGCGATAGTACCCGGGGTCATAAACTTGCCCTGTACCGCTTTCGCTCCCATCACATCAGCCTCTTTTTCTAATTTGGGATCATTGTTCACGGGAACCCCACTCTTGAGTTGTACTGGAGCACTTGTCGCTACAGGCTGGCGATCATCGCTTGCGGCCTTTAGTTGTGCTAGACGGGATACCCCTGTAAAAACAGATGCCTTGGCTTGCAGTTGGGTGGTGTTGCTTCGGTTGCCCTTGTCATCCGCTGCTGCTTGCAAACTGACTAGCTGCGCGGTGCTGGATCGGTTGTCGGAATACTCTAATTCGCTAACCTCGCTTTTTACCTCTTGCTTCTGAGTAGCGGTGGCTTTTTTACTTTCAGGTGTGGGGGCACTCTTAAATTCTGCCATTTGAGGTAATCACGATTATAACTAAAAAAATCAAGTTACCATTTAAATTCCTGCTAGGCCGCCTGCCTAAAATAGAAGCACCGCTATTTAATCAATTTGATATAAATTTGTTGGATTTGAGGGATGATTTTTACTTTTTATTCAGAGTTGAGTGGTTGAACTAAGCTGGATAAACTCAAGTTCCTTGCAAATCAATTCGTATTCAGCTCACTTCTGGATTGCAGTTCCAATAGCCATGCGAGCAATTAATACCCATACTTTCCTTTCCACCGCTTGGAAAGAAAAGTTCGCAATTCCTGCTCCCGCGCGTTGTCCCCGGGTTGGTAGAGCGTGGTGCCTTGGATGGCTTCGGGCAGGAACTCTTGGTTCACAAAGTTGCCCGGCCCATCGTGGGAGTATTGGTAGGCTTTGCCGTAGTTCAACTCTTTCATCAAGTGCGTGGGGGCATTCCTAAGGGCCAGGGGCACAGGCAGATCTCCTGTTTGCTTCACCAAGGCCTGGGCCTGGTTGATGGCTAGGTAGGATGCATTGCTCTTGGGAGAGCTCGCCAAGTAGGTAACACATTGTGACAAGATGATACGGGATTCCGGGTAGCCAATCAATTTCACCGCATCAAAGCAGTTGGTAGCCAAAAGCAAGGCGTTGGGATTGGCATTCCCGATATCCTCCGAAGCAAGGATCACCAGTCTTCGCGCAATAAAGGTTAATTCTTCCCCTCCCTCAATCATCCTTGCTAGCCAGTACACGGCCGCATTCGGATCGGAACCGCGGATGGATTTGATAAAGGCGGAGACGATGTCGTAATGCTGCTCTCCAGACTTGTCATACAAGGCTACCTTTTGTTGGGCTACCTGCATGACGCGCTCGTCGGTGAGGGTGCAAGGATTTTCGGGCAGGCTTTCGATGACAATCTCCAGCAAGTTGAGCAGCTTCCGTCCATCTCCTCCCGAGATTCGGAGCAAGGCATCCGTTTCTTGGAGGATCACTTCCTTTTTCTTCAGGTCAGCATCCTGGTCCAGTGCTTGCTGAATCATTGCTTCCAAGTCATCCTTCCCCAAAGGATGCAAGGGGAATACCTGACATCGGGAGAGTAGGGCGGCGTTGACCTCAAAAGAAGGGTTTTCCGTAGTGGCCCCGATCAGTCGGATGCAGCCTTTTTCCACTGCCCCAAGCAAGGCATCCTGCTGGGATTTGTTGAAGCGATGGATTTCATCGATAAAAAGGACTGCCCCTTGCTGAAACTTAGCCTTTTCGAGTACCTCTCGGATGTCTTTTACCCCCGCATTGATCGCACTAAGAGTGTAGAACGGTGCTTTGATTTCATTGGCAATGATGTTGGCGATGGTTGTTTTCCCTACGCCTGGAGGTCCCCAAAGAATCAAGGAAGGCACATTTCCGGATTTGATCGCTTGGTGCAAAAAAGACTGGGGGCTGGACAGGTGTTCCTGGCCAATCAGTTCCTCCAATCGGCTTGGGCGCATGCGTTCGGCTAGTGGGGTGGAGTTCATTATATAGAGGCAAGATTTGTTAGTATCAAGTATCAAGTAAATAGTATCAAGACGCATAAGGAGCAGCCTTCAAGTCCTACTACGCATTCCCTCTTCTTCAATCAGAGTTCAGCATTCCGTATTTTTTTTGAGAATCCAGTCCTAAAATGTTGTATGAATCAGAATTCCTACTTTGTTGGTCTGCGGTAGGTTTATTGTTTTTCACTTCTGGTTTAATATCGAACGTATAACGCCGATTGAAGAATGATGAATTTAAAATTGTACCAAGTAAGAAGTACAATGTTCCATGCCGGAGTTAGGGTGTTGGTTACTTGACACCAACTTATGAACATTATCTGCGT
>JAXISU010000270.1:0-3619 GCA_034680425.1 Cyclobacterium sp. | reverse complement strand
GTAGCGAATGTGCTGGGCCTTGCCATTTTGAGTGAGGTTGATAGGGCTCTCCTTGCTGGACATGGGGATTTGCCAAATATCCCATCCATCGCGGAGTAAGACGTACTTGCTATCAGCACTCCAGCCCAGTGGATTATGAAGTGGCTTAGCGAGATTTTCATCCTCTTCTACATCCACCATGGACACGGGAAGCTTCTCCGTCAAGTTGCTATGGGTTTTTGAAAGTATGTCGTAGACGTAAAAATGCCCATCCTTGCCATAGAGCAACTTTTTACCATCGATAGAAGGGCGAGGCATGGAGGCAAAAGTGGGCTGGTAAAACTTCTCCAAAAGCAAAGTTTTCGCACCTGTGGCTACATCCACCAGGAAATAATCGAGGTAAGTCTGGCCGGTCAGGTTATTGTCCAATTCGTATTCCTGGGGATCTGATCCTAGAGCATGGCGTTGCTGTGGTAAAAGATTGAGTTCCCGCATGCTGCTGTCTTGGAGCGTCAAATGGGTTTTGGTGGCTGGGTCATACACTGCCCAGAAACTCGCGTTTTTATCCATGCCTTCCATCACCTGCTGTCGGGACTGCATACGATCGTCTTCCCAATGCCAGATGGTCATTTCAGGCTTCTTCGCATCCGAAGCCTTCTTCTCAGGAGCGCTGGATGTATTGAGTTTGGCAATGGCTTTTTGAAGATCAGAAACCGACTTGATCGTAGAATCTGACTTGATTTTTTCAAAAGACAGCACTTCGGCCTGCTGGAGAGAATCTTGGTTGAGCTCCTGCTTGGCTTTTCCTTTCTCTACTGCTACCAAGGGATGAATACCATAAAAGATGCGAGTCAGATCATCCGACCACATCGGACGTTTGTTGGGGCTGATCGTGTAGTCTTGATCAAATCCAAGGCTATCTACCGCTGGATCGTACAGCGTCACCTGTGGGTTAGACAGGTTTTTTACGCCAATGACTGCTCCTTTTTCTTGTTTGTATTGCTTGTCCTTTTTGAATTTTAGGGCGGCAAATCCTTCCCCCTTATCTGTCCAGTTGAGACTTTGGTAGCCTGCCTCATCGGAGTCCAACACTTGGATGGAGTTCATAGCGAGCTGCAAGAGGTAAAGGCCATTGCCTTGGGGGTTGGCCGCATCGACGGCGTAGGCAAGGTGCGTACCTACTTTGTTTACCGCATGCTCTCGGACGTTACCCAGGTTTTGGGACTTACTTGTGGCCAGGTGATAGATCAGAAGGTCCGAACCTTTGCCATCTCCAGTTCCTTCCTTGGGAAGGGCGATGACCAGGTGGCTAGCTGCTTCTCCGGTGAAGTAAAATCCACCAGTTCCTTCGAACGTTTTTTTGACTCCGGAGGCCAATTGAATCAGGTGAAGCTTTTCCTTGAGCGGCTTTCCATTGGATTTTTCGTTGGCCTTCTTCTCCGTGAATTTGGGAAATTCTTTGAAGGCAATCCACTGGCTATTGTCGCTAAATTCAAAGCTAGCAAAGGTCGCGGCACCCTGTGGAAAAGACTTTTTGCTTGCAGGATCAGCCACTTTTTGAAGAATCAATTCCCCGTCAGTTTCGATACCTGTCAGCACATAGGCCATCCACTGTCCGTCGGGAGATAGTTTGTATCCAGAGTTGGGCATGGATTTCCAGGTAGCTACATCCTTCCAGGCTATGGGACGGGTATCTTGGGCTTGTGCCTGGCTTAGTGTGACGCAAGCCAATGCCAAAAAGAGGAGAAAGTGTTTTTTCATAGAATTGAATGCTAACCGATAGGAATATTATGAGATTTCCACAATACCACAAAACAGAAAGCACTAACATCCACAGAAAAGTGTACACCAACAAGTGAGTTACCTTACCTATTCCCTCAGAAAAAGTAAAGATGGTAGGGAGAGTGAGAAGGGTGAGACATTACGATAAACAACCCTAAAAAAGATTCTGAAGATCACTTCTAGTCACTTTTTCAGCCAATTACTAAGGCCGACAAGAAAGGAAAGATCGTTTAGGTCGTCCTCAACTTCGAAGGATCAACCCATCCTTTTTTTCTTTGGTCAAAAAATAAATCAAAGATCCTGGCCCTTGGAAAAGAATTACCACCCAAATCCAGCCAGTTTTCACCTGTCTTGGTTTTTGGAAGTTGCTTTTCACGATGTCGATAAGGGCATAAATGACCATACCGATATTCAAAGCCAAAAGTAGTCCAATTAAAAGTTCCATATTTTTTTTAGTTTAATTACCAACAATGAATGATACAAGCAACCGCAATGGACACCGTGCAAAGTCCTCCAAGATCAAGCAGATCACACAGTAATTTGCAATCTCCATCTCCGTCACAAATTTCTACAGCAGTTTTATAGCAATCTCCAGTACAACTGGACATTCTTGCGTTAGTTGAAATCTCAGGAAGTTCCAAAATATAGGATTTGCCCTGACCTTCCCTTTTTGCATTGATTTTTAAAAGAGAAAATCCGTCTATCGTAAAATATTCAAGGGTAGCCGACTGCATCTCATTTTTAAACGTACGTAATTCAAAAAACGACTTAAATTTCCCCTCTTTATTTTTAACAACATTCAAAATCCCAATTTTAGAATTTTCAAGCCTTGTAGGAATCAGGTAAAGAACCTCATTTTCGTTTAAATCCACTTTTTTTAACAATTCGAAATTGAGTTTTGAACTAAAGTTGGTAAATGAAGATTGAAACGAACCAAATTCAGTCGAACTTAAATATTCATTGAGTTCTGAATTGAAATTTTGATCTACTGGCATTTCTAAGTCATTTTCACAACTTGAAAAAAGAAGCACCCCAAAAAAAAGGGATACGAAATAGTAAATTTGATAGTTCATATATTAAAAATTAAAGGTGCATCCTCATTAAAAAATACAAGCAAAACCATTTCCTCTTTTATTCAAAACCAGAATTAGGATTGCCTAATTATCCGTTAATCATAAATCTAATTTCATTCGAACCCACTGCAATTTCCTTGCGGTCAATCATTTTTATCAGAAAAAAAATAGGAATTCTCTTCCGTAGAAAAAGTAATGTCTTTTTCCAGATAAAGACGTAAATCATCAAGAACATTAAACACCATTCGTTCTTTTAGTCCCAGTTTTAATGCCAATTCCTTGGGACTTCCCGTCTGCTTCTTTTCAATCAACTCAATCAAGAGCTTGTATCGCTCATAATATTTCATTCCAGACATAGTGGTTTTGCAAAAAAAATAGGCTCCTTAAAAAAATCCGAATCCAAAAATCAAAGAATTTTAAAAATAAATATTATAAAAGTATAATTAAAAATTATTTTTGTTAAATATTTAACTATTTAAAATCATTTGTTTACTTTAAATAAACGTAATTTAATTTAAATTCAAAACTAGGTCGTAAAAAAAAGACCTGTCAGCATTAAAATCTGACAGGCCTTCTTGCAATTCGATTTTCGAATTTACTGCTTTTTATACACCACTTTTCCCCCTACTACGGTCAACTGCACCTTGGCTTGAAGAATTTCTTCTTCCGGAATTTCCATGATATTCTTGTCATACACGGTGAAGTCAGCAGCTTTGCCTACCTCGATAGACCCTTTGAACTTCTCCTCAAACTCTGCATAGGCACCATTCAAGGTGTAAGACTTC
>JAXISU010000269.1:0-3632 GCA_034680425.1 Cyclobacterium sp. | reverse complement strand
GTAGCAAGCACCCTAGCCCGCATTTTTCTGGACAAAAAATAAGTATCAAGTAGCTAGTATCCTGTCTGCCGGCAGGCAGGCAAGACTAGAAAAGAATTCTAGTCCAAACACAAATCCCTACTTTGTACTTGGTACTTTGTACAATGAAGAGCTTTATCCAAACAGAAAAATTGTCGCAATCCCTTTATTCAAGTCCCTTGTCGCGCATTTTGACAAACTCGTCAAATCGCCGGTAAATGGCCACGGTAAATCCAAACAACATCACGATCGTTCCAATCCAAAGCACATTGATGTAGGGCTTGACGATGGCCTTTAGCACCACATAATCCTTCTGGTATTGGTTGACCTTGAAGACAAATTTATTTTGATCAGGGAGTATGTTTTCCAAACTGATTTTGATCCCCAATTCGGAATCGGTCACTGGAAGCTTACCAACCTGATTGTCTCGAATGATAAAGGTCGGTTCCAGCAATTTTTCCACATCGTAATCCAAGATTCGAATTTTTGCCTTCACAGCCACATCCCCTTCCTTCAAGGTGTAGCCATCTATTTCCTTCAATACCTCTGCTCCGTCAAAATAGGCCACAAAGTCTGCCACGTGGAATTGTTCTCCCTTACTTACTTCGTAGGTTTCATCCTCCTTCCACTCGGGATCGGAGAAATCATTCATCGCAGCCACGTAGGTATACAAATCCTTATTCAGGTAAATCTTGGAGTCAGGGGAAGAAATCAAGCCCCCCATCCCTTCGTTGAACTGGGACATGGGAGTTAGCGAAAACTGCAATGCCTCGTTTTGTAGGTAATCAATTTTGAAGTAGTCGTTTTCCTCCAGTACTAACTGTACCGTATCTCCTTTTTTGAAATAAGTTTGGAAATCCTCCAAAGCAATCGCCTCATTCACCTCGCCCGTAGAAGCCAAGATCTTGGCAGGAACATATTCGGAAACCCCCACTACTTTCTTTTGTCTACCTCGGTACACTACCGTGTAGTCCTTCATCTGAGTAGGCTTATTGATCCAAAGCAAGACGTGCTCCTTGTTCATTTCATCCTCCCAACTGTTGCTGTAGGTCAACCCAGACATGTTCATGGAAATTACTTCCGAGTAGCCCGAACTGAACATGATGCCAATCAAAATCATCCCCAACCCTATGTGTGCCAGTGACCCACCGGCAAGCTTAAAGGTAGATTTCTTCAGGAGTTTGATCAAAATCGTAGCATTGGCCACAATGGTAAACATCCCTGCGAGCACAATAATCATGTATTTCCAGTCATACACCTTGGCCAATACTATGACGGCTGTAGACAAGAGTATAGATACCACATAAGGCGCCACGAGGGAATCCCTCAAAGTCTTTTTATCAATATTTTGCCACCAGAAAAACTGCCCCACGGAAGTCAATAAGGCCAACACCACAGCAAACCACAATTGGAACTTGGTGTAAAACCCAACCTGATCGGCGGGAGGGGCCATGTTGGAGATCCCTCCAAAACTTTCTACCAAGGCATTCCAGGCAGGAATAGAGGTAGGCAAAATCACCTGAAAGGACATGAGTCCCAAGGTCATCGCACCCAAGAAAATCCAAAACTCACGGGAATAAACCGACGCCTCACGTTCTGAGGTGGGCAGGTGCTTCCAAGCGCGAGCGGCAAGGAAAATCGCCACGCCCATGAAAAATAGCAAGTACAGTAACAGCTGTCCCGACAAGCCCAAATCTGTGAAAGAGTGCACCGAAGCATCTCCCAAGACCCCCGAACGAACCAAGAACGTGGCGTACAATACCAAGATAAAGCTGAGAATCACCAAGATGATGGAGGTCTTCAAGGCCGTAGCACTTTTCTTGAAAGTGATCATGGTATGAATAGATGCCACCAAGATGAGCCAGGGCACATACACCGCATTTTCCACTGGATCCCAGTTCCAGTAGCCCCCGAAATTCAAGGTGACATAGGCCCAATAGGCACCCATGATGATGCCCATACCCAAAATCATGGCCGAGAAAATCGCCCAAGGCAAGGCTGGACGAATCCATTCCGCATATTTTTTGGTGACCAATCCACCAATCAAAAATGCAAAGGGAACCAAGGTGGAGGCATAGCCCAAAAAGAGCGTAGGTGGGTGAATCACCATCCAAATATTCTGCAACAGGGGATTGAGGCCTGTTCCATCTTCCGGTACAAAGTCCGGATTCAAATCAAAAATCGGCGCTTGGGTAGCGTCTCGAAGTAGGATAAAGGGAGAGCTACCAATCTTCAGATCCCCAACCACTACCCCCAAAATCATGGAGATTAGGAAGGCCTGAACCAAAGAAAAGACCACCATCACAGGCGCCTCCCAGAATTTGTTGGTATGTACCAGAATCAAGCCAAGCACCACATTCCAAAAAGCCCAAAGGATAAAGGCTCCTTCTTGGCCCTCCCAAAAACTGGAGATCATGTAATGGACTGGTAGCGCTTTGGAACTGTGAGAATAGGCGTAAAAATACTCGTAACGCTGGTTGTAAATGATTTCAAACAAGGAAACCGCGATCAAACTGGTAGAAAGCGCATGGATGTAAAAACTCACGCGACTGAATCTTTGCCAACTGCCTTTTTCAAGTTCGTTGGCTCTGAAATACTGACTGTAGGCAAAAGCCGTAATCAATGCACTCACAAAGGCCACCAAGGTAGTCAGGTGACCAAAATTGCCCATAAAGGTATTCATCATACGAATTTACTTGGGATATACGCCATCACATTCCAGCCGCTTGTACGTCCGTTTCCTGGTACTTGGAAGGACATTTCATGAGGATCTTGTCTGCAACAAATATTTCTTGATCTCGGTAGCTACCAATCACCACCACCTGCTCGGAACGATGAAAATCTGCAGGCACCGGCTGATTGTAAAATACCTTTTGCTCCGTGCCTTCGTTGTCAATTAAAAGAAAAGTAAAGGATGTTTTATCCTCCCGAACCTCAATTCCTGAAACTTCGCCTACTCCATCTTTTTTTAACTTACCCACTACATGGATGGCTTTGTCCTCCCCATCTTGCTTCATCTCGAGGGCAGTATTAAAACTCTCGTAACTACTTGCATCGCCTATGGAACTCAAGATGATGACAATCGCTACGGCAATAATTCCTAAACCAATCAGGTGTCCTTTTTTCATGGCAGTGGCCCTTTAGTTTGCTTTATTTTTCTCCAACTTGGAAACGCGTCTATCTGTTTGAATAACATAGGCGAGTAGGCCAATGAAAATCAACACGATGATTCCCACCAACACATATATTTTTCCTTCACTTCGCATGACATCAGCCATCTCTACTTCATTGTTGCTGTAGTCAGCAGCTGTAACGGCGATTTTCTCTTGAGCCTGCGCGGCAAAAGAAATAATTACCAACAGGAATGCAGCTATTTTTTTCATCGATTAATCATTTACAAGATTTTCTTCCACTTCTCGCTCTAGCCTACTGATACGAACACGAACAGTTGCGATCCAAGTTCCCAAAAGTGTCCAGGCAATAATGGCAGGATAAAACACCAGTCGGAGTTGAGAATCCAAATCGTAGGCATTGAAGCCAGGATTGCCCCCATTTCCAGGGTGCAAACTATCCGTAAGGCGAGGCAAAACAAAGATCAAGGGGATAAAGGCAGC
>JAXISU010000268.1:0-3653 GCA_034680425.1 Cyclobacterium sp. | reverse complement strand
TCCCACACGGTTAGCCAAGTTCCAGCCGGTGTCAAGACTTGAAGTGTGAGGCGGTCATTGCTGTCGGGAACTTCAGCTTTGCCACCTGCCTGCCAGTAAAAGCTCAAGTAAAGGCTTGATTTGAGTGTGACATCAATTCCACTCAAATCAAGAGGGACGCTGGTTAGGTAATCACTTTCACCCTGGTCTTTTTGTTGGATGGAATAGGCTCTTCCCAATTCATCCACGCCATTGAATAAGGCCATGCCTAGGGAAGGGGCTTTGTTGCCAATGGTTTCAGTGTAAGAGGCACCTTTGGCTATCCAGTTGCTTGTTTGGATGCCTTTTGAAAAATCATCCCAAAAGGGGATTGTGGTGGTGGCCGCTTGCCGTGCTTCTGGACTTGTTTCTGAAACTTGGGCACCTGAATTCCGATGAACTGGTCCAAAGGTGACAAATTGGGCATAAATCGGGCTACTAAGACTCCAAAAAGCTAGGAGCAGCAGGATCTGAAGTAGCCGAATAGGTTTCAAGATGCTTAGTTTTTGGAAATCCAAAGGTCCACTACATCACCGGATTTCAATTCTGAACCCACAGAAGGGCTTTGCAGGTATACTTTTCCTGGGGCCACGGAGTCTGTTTTGTGGTAGGTTTTTCTGCCCACACGCAGTCCTGAACCTAAGACCAAAAATTCAGCTTCTTCTTCATCCATACCTACAAAATTCGGAGCGCTAAGTAGTTGGTTTCCCATACCATCGCCAACGACGAGGTCAATTTTTGATCCTTTGGCGATGGCGGCACCTTCCCGGATAGGTGCTCCCTTGTAGCGTTGCTCCAAGACCACGTTGATACCTATGTCTGGCACATATACAATGTCTCCACGCTGCAAACCAATGTTAGCCAGGATCTCTTGCACATTTTTCAGAGGCATATTGATTAGGCTAGGCATTTTCAAAATGGGGGCATTCCGCGCATTCAGTGTCAAGTAAATCTTACGATCTTTTTTAACGAGGGCATTAGCCTCTGGGAGTTGCTTCAAAATAGCTAATGGGTCTTTTTCCGCACTGAAACCTGAGTCTGGAGAGATTTCATACTGAAGGGATGAACTTTCTAGAAGATCTTCTGCTTCCTCATAAGACATTCCCGAAAGGTCTGGTACTGACACCGTATCCCCATGATTGGTATAGAAGGGGAGGTAAACCTTTAAAAAAATAAAGCCAAGAGTAACTGAGATTCCTGCTACTAAGAGGAGATGAAGCCCTACTTTTTTCAGTTGTGGGAGGAGTGATTCCATTGTATACATATAGTGTCTAGCGAAAACTAGACTTCTTTAATTCCAGTACAAAATTCAACAAAACGGGTGGAAGTGAGAAAAATTAAGCCGAAAGGTTGAGTTTCGGCTTAACTCCTATCACTGGATTATCACGCGTTTGATTTCCTGTAAACTTGAACTGTTGATTTTGAAAACATAGAGTCCAGCAGAGAACATGTCTCTACTAAACGTATAGGTTTGGTTTAGCGTATTTGGGAAGGACAATTCGCGTACCACAGCTCCTGTTGAAGAGATAATCTGAATGGATACATTTTCTCTTTTGGGAAGATTGAAGGCTACATTCACAAACTCCGAAGCTGGGTTTGGATAGATGACCGTGTTCCGCTCTGCGGGAATTACAGGATCTGGGTTTGCACTGAGGAAAAGTTCTAAGTTGTCCAAGTACACAGGTGCATTCTGCGCTCCAAATACATCCAATGCAAAGGCCAAACGAATGTCTTTTTTGCCTTCACCTGCATAGTCGGTCAGGTTAACATATTTCCGTTCGTAATCCCCAGCACTTGTTGGATTAGCATTTCCTGCGCTTACTGTTGAAAGAGCAGTTCCTGCTTCAGACCAGATGACTTTATAGGTTTCTCCTTGATTTGTGCTTGCGAGTAAGTACAGGGTAGTTCCTGGATTTACCGCTCCTGCGGCAACATCAAAGAAAACGCTGGCTTGACGGCTTACGGACAAATCGAAAGAAGGCGTACCCATCCAATACGAGTTTCCATTCGTAGCACCTTCCATTCTAGCGACATTGTTTGGTCCTGTTGCACCTGTTACGGCGGTCACTTGCCATGCAGCCTGATCACTTTCTGGATTAATGGTAAGCCATGGAGCTAGGTCGGTACTGCTGTTGAAGTTTTGTCTCCAAGGCACTTCAAGTCTAGCCGTATTTTCAAGATTGTACCAGTTGATTTGAGGTGCTGCTGGTATGTTTTGATCAAAATTTGGTTCAGAAACACCAAACTTCAAGTGGTTCTTTCCTGCAGCAGTTGATTTGGCCAACGTAACATTGATGGATTGTCCAGCAGGGATGGTTGTGCCAGAACCTACGAAAACACGGTTTCCTGAATTGTTGGTATTTCTTGAAAACAAGAATTTAGATATAGGTAGGTTTCCTGTGTTGGTAAGCCGTACAATTTCTTGTGCATTTGTTCCCGCACTGATAGGGCTAGGAGCGATTACATCTTCAATCTTCAAGTCATACTTGAATTCTTCAGTGGGTACTACCCGAATATTCCGAAGATAAATATTGTTACCAAAAGCATTTTTAGTCACAATTGCCACTCGAATTTTACCTAAATCCTTGAATTTACTGAGGTTGACCAGCTCCGTTCTAAATTGAGTAGCACTGGTTGGGATAAATTCTTCAACCGTAGCGTCTGATGTTTGAAGTCTAGTACCACTTTTCTTGTAAGGAGGGTTGATGATGTCAAAATCCACGCTGCAGTCCGGAGCAATAGCGACCAGTAACTCATCTTGGAAACCTGCTTGATTGAAAGGGCCATGAGCTACTTCAAATACCAATTGGGCATTTGGATACTTGGTTAGGTCAATTTGCGGAGAAACAAAGTAGTCGTACTGTCCCTGCGCCTCGTATTCGTAATGGCGAATGAAGAGGGCGGGTTGAACACTTCCGTCGATGGTAAGATTGGTTTTCTCCCAAGACAAAGACTGATCAGGATTTCCAATGATCCAGGTAGAAGGTAATGTGGTCAAAGGAACGGAATAAGGTAGCGTAAGCTGTCCTTGTTGAATAGGTTTAGTAGTTAAGGTATTGTTTGAAGGAATCAAGTCAGCTCCATTATTTACCTGAATTAGTGTAAAGGCAAATTCACTTTCCAATCCTTTTGTATCGAAGGCTGAAAAGCTCACTACTGTTTTCTCCGAAGAGTTTAGATTGGTTGAAAATTGCTTGCTTTCGATTAATGTTCCGTTCCAACTAAATTCAATAGTTACTGAAGTGATCAATTCACTGCCTCTATTTTGAATTTCCAACTGAGGGGTGATGCTTGGTTGGCACAAAGCGTCTGAAGGAGTGATAACTCTCAACAAGGACACATCTCTAGTTGTAAGTACCGGATCTTTGGTTCCACGACTGTTGACCAGCGATGCTCTACGGGGACTATTGGCAAGCACCACATCAAATCGTTCTACTTGGCCCTTAGTAAACAGGTTCATGCATGGATCAGGCGTGTAATCCATGTAATTCTGGATCATGTTGTTGTTGCCACAAGAAAAACGGGTTGGGTTGGCATTGCAAATGGTATTGTTGGGATTGTCCTGATTGGGTGTATCGAGTACGAAATCATCTACTTCGCAGCCTCCATCGCCCCAAATGTGACGCAAGCCAAGG
>JAXISU010000267.1:0-3660 GCA_034680425.1 Cyclobacterium sp. | reverse complement strand
GCCTGGCTTGACATCAATGATGTATTGGTAGATTTCTCCTAATCCAGTCGATATCGGACCCATAATCGGTGTTCCAAAACCTGCTGGGATTCGTTCCTCCGCAATTTTGAGGCGCTCCGCAATCAGCTGCCGAGGCAGGTAGGTACCCATATCCTCCTCAAAAACCAGGGTCACCACCGACAGTCCAAACTTGGAAATGGATCTAATTTCTTTGATCCCCGGCAAGTTGGCCATCTCCAGTTCGATAGGATAGGTCAGGAATTTCTCAACATCCTCAGTTGCTAAATTTCGAGAAGTCGTGATGACCTGCACCTGATTGTTGGTCACATCAGGAACTGCACCAATGGGTAGATTGGCTAAGGAATAAATTCCAAGACCAACCCATGCTGCAATAAACAGGGCTACTAAAAATTTATTGGAAATACTCCACTGAATAATCCGGTCAAGCATAAGTCCTAGGCTAGGGTAGTGTACAAATTTCCACCCCCCGACTTAGAACTAACTTAGCCCATTCTTAATTTTTCCTTAAGAAGCTTCAGTGAAATCCAAACGGAAGGTGCTTCCCTTCCCTTTTTCACTGCTTACAGACAACTGAATGGAAGATTCTTGTGCCAGTTTTTTGACGATTGCCAAGCCCAAGCCAGTCCCAGGAATTCCACGATCCAGAGCTTCTTGAACCCTGAAAAAAGGATCGAAAATCTGTTCCAAGTGCTCCGGAGCGATGCCCGTGCCGGTATCCACTACTTCGATGAATGCAGTAGTATCTTTTCCTACGCGCAGTAGGATCTCTCCTGGGCTAGCCGTGTATTTACAGGCATTCTCCAGGAGGTTTTGTAAAATCATCTCCAAGGATTTTTCATTGGTGCGCACATAGATGGGAAGGCTCACCAAAGACTGGAATTGAATTAGCTGGCCCTGCTCCGCAGAAATTTTATCTGCCAATTCCTCCAAAAAAGTGATGAGTTCCAACTCTTCTTTCACCAAATTTTTTCCATTTTCTACTCGAGCTAAGGCTAGCAACTGGTCAATCATGGCACTCATCCGATCGATGCTGACCAAGGCTGTTTTTACTTTTGACTCATACTCTTCCGCCGTTCGCGGCTTCCGAATCAATACTTCCAAGGTCCCTCTCAACACCGCGAGTGGAGTACGCAATTCGTGAGAGGCATCTGATGTAAACTGCTTCTCTCGGACAAGGGCCTGTTCGAGACGTCCCAATAAATTATTGATTGCCCGAGTCAATTGCCCTATTTCATCATTGGAACCCGTTTCCGGAACGCGCTCGTTCAAGTTTTGCTGGCTGATTTGATTGGTCTTTTGGCTGATGATTTCGAGGGGCTCGATGCTTTTTCCCGCCAAATAGCGCATGCTGAGGTAAAGAGACACCAGAATCAACGGGTAGATCAAAAGCAGTACATTCCGCAAATTATCCAGCAGCTCGCGGGAATCGGCAAAAGATTTTGCCAGCAACAAAAACCCTTCCTGCTTGCCTGCCGTCAGCAAAGGGATCTGCCGTTGTCGAACTTCTCTAGAACCAATTTTTTGGGTCCAAGCCTCTTCTGAGGCGGCCTTCTCGGGTGAAAAGGTCAGGTGATTTTCCCCCAAATTGGGAGATCGGTCCATGGATTTTCCTTCCAAATCCACAATCTCAATAAAAATAGGGTTCAATTGAAGCTGGGTGTGTTCCATTTGTTCCCACTCATCCCTATGGAGAAAACGGATTTTCCCATTCACCAAAAAAATCTCCCCCTTGTGCTTATCAATTTCCAATTGAAGTTCGCGGTCAATTGTACGAACTACCGTGTAGTTAGCCACCAAATAGATTAGGAGAAACACCAGGAAAAAGATCAGCGCGGTCACCAAGGTGAGCCTACGCGCGATCCGTTCTTTGTAGGAACTGTTCATCGGTCTTTGGCCATGTACCCCACCCCACGGATGGTTTGAATGTAGTCCTCTCCTTTGCTCAATTGGAGTTTTTTGCGAAGGGAATTGATAAATACATCAATAATGCCTGTGTTGTAGTCAAAATGAATATCCCACACGCTTTCAATGATTCGTGTACGTCTGCATACCTTGTTTTTGTTACGAACGAGGTATTCCAACAAAGCAAATTCCTTCTGGGTAAGTGTCACTTCTTTGCCTTCTAGAAGTACCAAATGCTTTTCCGGCTCCAGCACAATCGGGCCAAGGGTTAGTTTTTCTTCAGTCTGTACGGAGTTACGCATTTGAACACGTATCCGCACGAGGAGTTCTTCGAAATGAAAGGGTTTCTTGATGTAGTCATTAGCCCCATTTTGCAAGCCAAAGACGGTTTCATCCACCGTATCCTTGGCCGTTAAAAAAATAATAGGAGTGGCCGGATACTCCTTGCGAAACTGTCGGGTGAGTTCGATCCCACTTATTCCTGGCACCATCCAATCCAGCAAGAGCAAATCGTAATTCCCGGAAAGTGCCAATTCCAAGCCTACTTTTCCATTGTCCGCCACGTCGACAGCAAAGGATTCCTCCTCCAAGCCTTGCTTGAGAAAATTGGATATGCCTTGCTCATCTTCTACCACGAGAATTCTCATGCTGTAAATTTTCCCTATTTTTTTGGAAAATTCACGCGTCAGAGCCGAAAAATATCCACTCGACCTAGTCGAATCTATCCCAATCCTGGAAATTTCCCAGAAGCTAAGTTTGGGAAAAATCCGCTACAGACCAGCGAAATTCCAGTCCTTAATCCTCAGCAGGAGCCGCTTTTCTCTTCCCTTTTTTGCTTCGCTTGTTCCACCAAATCAAAGTCCCTGTGATCGGAAGTGAAGTAGCCACAGCACAGGCAATGAACCATAAAAACTTGGTAAACTGACCAAAAATCTCTCCAGTATGTAGCGCTTTGACAGATTTACCAATCTGCTGTCGGACAGGCAAGTTCCCAAAAAGGATGGTTTCCTTAACTTCTAGCGTTGCTGGAATGACCTTCAGTTGGTCTGCCCCTGCTCGGGCAAAGAAGCCTATTCTTGACTTACTCACACCAATATCCCCTTCGGCATCCTCATGCAAGGTAAAGCGCACATTTCCATAGTAAGGAAGCTGCTGCTTGGACAAGGCAAGTAATTCATCTAGAGAAATTACCGGAGCAGCAGGCTGAGGGAGAGAATCTTGGATGGATTCTGTTTCCTGGGCGGAATTTGCAGCGGCATTTCCTTTGGGTTCTTCCTTGGGCGCTTGGTAGGTATCCCAGGTCTTTTGCCAGCCAGTTTTGTACCAACCAAAGGACCAGAAAGGCCCCGTCACGGCCATGATAAATAGGGCGATAAGCGAGTAAAAGGCCAGGGTATTGTGTAGGTCATGGTTAATTCGTTTCCAATTACCTGACCATTTCACGGACAACCCTTGCTTCCAATTTTTTGCTTTTTTAGGAAGCCATAAAAAGATTCCCGTCAATACGCCTAGCAGAAATAAACTAGTGGCTATGCCGTTGATCAAACGACCCAAGTCCTGATTGGACATGGAATCAAGAATGGGAGTTTCAACTTTATCCAAAAGCAACCAGCGGTGCGTCGAAAAAAGGTAGCCCATAAACGTCTCAGTAGTTGTTTTTTGGGCATTGTCTGCGAGAATTTCACCAGAATAAGGATTGACAAAGTAGGTGATCGAACTCTTCTCCCCGGTTTTCTT
>JAXISU010000266.1:0-3671 GCA_034680425.1 Cyclobacterium sp. | reverse complement strand
CTCCCACGATCCTTCGGGGCAGTAGGTGCTTGGTTCGATTCCAAGTGGGCCCACTCAAAAAACCCCTTCAGAAAGATTTTGAAGGTAATTTTAGTTTTTTATCTCTCCAAGTCGTAGAACCTGCCTTTCGGCCAGATAGGATACAAAGTAATTCCACCTTTAGCGGACTTACTGCGTACCTTCACTTTTTTTGTCTTAGAAAATTAAGTACCATAAAATACAATTCCTGATTAACATATCTAAAATGTGAGCAACTGACTCCCACGATCCTTCGGGGCAGTAGGTGCTTGGTTCGATTCCAAGTGGGCCCACTCAAAAAACCCCTTCAGAAAGATTTTGAAGGTAATTTTAGTTTTTTATCTCTCCAAGTCGTAGAATGTGCTTCTGCTATATTTTGTACAGCCCATCTTCAAACAAATTTTATACAGGAATTACTCAGGAATCTATTGAAGAAAGATTGGTTAAACACAATACTAAAGCCTATGGAAACCATCGGTTTACAGCCAAGGTATCAGATTGGGAATTATATCTTTGCATAAAGGCTGAATCCATTTCTCATGCTAGAAAAATGGAGGTGTTTATCAAAAGAATGAAAAGTCAAGTTTTTATTAGAAAACTCAAAGATATGCCCGAAAACCTACAGTTTCTGATCAAAAATGCTAAGAACTGAGCAACTGACTCCCCCGATCCTTCGGGGCAGTAGGTGCTTGGTTCGATTCCAAGTGGGCCCACAAAAAATCCCCTTCAAAAAAGATTTTGAAGGGGATTTTTTTTTATTATCTCGCAAAGACCCGCCGCGGCGGACAGGCTTTGCGCCTTTGCGAGGAAACAAAAAAACTTTTTAGTCTGCTACTGCTTTACCAAATTCAATTTCCCTGAAACGGCAATCGTCTCGGCGATTTTATCAAATACGAGAGTCGGCACTTCAATTTGGTAATCGGCCGTGCGCACCTGAAAGGAAAAATTCACCTGTAACGCTGTAGCTGTAGCCACAATTGTTCCTTTGACCTGTACCGGTTTGGTCACTCCATGGATGGTCAAATTACCCTCCGCAGTGACTGGGTAGCTGCCCGGCTTACTGAAATCCACATCCTCCTTAATTTTACCTGCAAACTTCGTGGTGGGAAAACGCTCGCTCTCCATGTAATTCTCATTGAAATGCTCCTGCATCAGCTTGTTGGGAAACTGAAAATCAGTGATTTTCGCCTGAATAGCCAGGTCCTTGGTGCCAGCATTTAAAATCGCACCCGCCTTTTTATTTACTGCCTCGATGTCCAAAACGGGTGTTTTGGAAAAGAAGGACAACTCCCCCACTGAGGTTCGGTAGAGCGTCTGAGCCATGGTCCAACTGGTCACAAAAACCAGAAAGAAACTTAGGAAAATGAGTTTCGTTTTCATTTGTGTGTGTTTCTAGCGGATTTATCAAAACTAAAGGTTCTTGCAATGTTGAATCCATAAAAGATGTCTCCTTTTCCCCAGGAACCTACATTCTGCCCGATAAATTGCTTTTCGACCATGCCGCGGGCATTGGTGAGGTGGAATTGAAATACGTGCCCACCCGTTTCAATATCTACTCCGAAAGAGAGTGCATTGCGGTAAGGATAAGGGAAAGCCCCATTGGCTTCGTAGTCATCGTCATCTTCTTCATCTCCATCTTCAATCTCACGGAGGCTGTAATAGTACTCCGCTGAGAGCGTAATTCGCTGGTTAAGCTTGTACCTCCCCCCTGCACCCAGTGCAAAGAGCTGATTTGGGATGCTGGGGTCCTCCACCTTATTGACGTGAATGAGCGTTGGCATAAGCTGCAAGGAAAGTTTTTCAGTAAACTTGCGTGCTACCAGCACCTGACTCCAATAGGAATAGCGCTCGATATTGTTGTCAAACTTCATGGTAGATCCGGACTCCATCACATAGCCAGTAGGCATGGTATTGATCCCCCAGCCCGCCATAGCAGTGACCGTAATAGGCATCGTGTTGGACTGCCGCAGCACCTTGTATTTGGTATACAGGTCGTAGGTCTTTTCTAGGGAACTTCTGCCCGCACCCACAAGCCATCGGTCCGTCAGGCCATATTCTAGCCCTAGGCGAATTTTGGCTTCGTCAAGGCCAAAGAAATTGGCGATAAAACCAGAGTTTACCGCCCCAAAACGGTGAGAAATCCAAAAGTTGAGGTGGTTTTTGGAGATGGTCTCAATGGTCTGCCCATTGATGAGTCGTGAAGCTTTGAAGGTAGCTATGGTATAGGTAGGCTCCTTAGATTGCTCTTCATCGAGCATACTCAACAGGTCATCCTGTGCGGCTACACCCATCCAAGGGCTAACCCCAAGAAAAAGGAGTATAAAAAGAACGCTTGCCGGAAGGCAGCGTTGGATGTACAAAGACCTGATCATACGGTTACTTTTAGCGTAGTTCCTTCGAGTAAGGTCACGTAGGTTTTCAAACCTCTTGAGCCGGTTGAATTCAGCCCTTTGCCTGCTGTGTCAAAGCGCGCACCATGTGCAGCGCAGTAAAATTCACCAGAGTTAAATACAACTTGTTTCTTTCCTTCGTGGGAGCATACTTGTGTCACTGCCGCAAAAGCAGTGGCACTTACCCGAGCGATGACGATGCCACTCACCACCACGTAATTGCCCACTGTATTCAATTTGGTGTAGGCAGCTGAGGTCAGATCTAACGACAACTGATTTCCTGTTGTTCCTCCAGTTGTGGTGGTAGGATCCATGCTTTCGTTGACGCAGCTACTCAATCCTGAGGCAGCGCAGTAGACAGCAAAAAGGGAAGCTCCTTTAAGCCCTAGGCTCTTCAGAAACTCCATACGGTTCATTTTTTCATTCATCGATAAAAAGGTTTAGATACGAGTCAAAATTAAATTAGGTACTCTTTAGAAGTTCTTATTGAATTCTTAAGATTAGATTAAAATCACCGAATAACTAATTATTTAGCCGATGGTGGAATCTACCAACCTACCAAAAGGTTAAACGCATCATTACAGAAAAGAGATATAATTTCTTTTCATAAAAAAAGAGGATTTAGTGGCTCTGAGTCCACTAGGGTCAATCGTCCTACTTTTTTGTGAAATCCAGGGTAAAATTTGAATTGATAATCAACCCATTGTTGTGTTGAAACATATTTTTCCCATTGATCAGCCTACCGTACTGCAGGGTCTGGTTAAGATATCCTCCCTCCAATCTGAAGTTTTTAGAAAAACGATAGCCTAGTAATACGCCAATTCGGTTTTGATCGAAAACATTGGCATTTACGTTTTTTCCGAAGCCAACAAATACTTCGTCATAGAGCGCCAAATAGGGCGTTTTATCCTGTATTTCATTCCCTTTCAAGGGCACTTGCATCCGGACTAGGTACCGCATGCGGTGAAGTAAAGGAAACTCTTCTTCCCGCGTCGAATTGGCTGAAGCATATTTTCCTACGAAGCGCTGTTCGAGCATAAAGCGGTGCGAAAAGTCCACCTTCCCTACTTTTTGGGAAAGTTGCGCCATCTGGAAAATCCGGTGTTCAGTAAACTGCTTCCCAAACCCATTTAATGGGTATTCCCCATAGGGAAAAGTCTCAATCCAACCGTAACCGACCCTTACTTGGACCGATGGATGTACCGTATAGTTTACCCCAATTCGCAACAGACTTTGCTGCCAATAGCTGATTACCTCATTTCT
>JAXISU010000265.1:0-3676 GCA_034680425.1 Cyclobacterium sp. | reverse complement strand
GTCTGGGTTCCAATCAAGTAATCCTCTCCACCATCCTTTACCCCTAATTTTTTCTTGAGTTCTTCGGCACCCGTCACGTAGTTGCGGCAGATTACATTGACCTTACCCGAAGGAAAATAGGTTTTGGAATCCTGCTTTTTTGGGCTGATTTCTCGAAGCACTTCGAAAACACGGCCTGGAATGCCTGAAGCAAAGGTCTCAGTGGTGTAGAGGTGGCTGTTTCTCTCCAATTTTTTGAGACCAAATCGCTCCCCAAATAAGTTAAAAGCACCCGCTTTGAGTATTCCAGCTAGGGGTTCAACTAGGTACTTGCCTGCTTCGGAAATTTGGGATTCTGCCTGATCTTCAGCACTAGGCTCAAATTCGAAGGGTGGAAATCCACTGTCCAGATCAACTACGGAAATTATTCTTGGTGCTCCTTCGTTGGCTTTATCCCAATGGAGCAGAAGTTCCTTGACTTCATTTCGAACAGATACCACCGTAATTTTTTGGATGTCAGGAAGCTCCGCCCAGGCTTGAGTCAGATCCAACATGGGTGAAGCTTTAAGTAGAATCGAATTGGATTTGCTTTTCAAAAGTGACCAGGCGCCCACTACATTCGGTTCACAATCCTGGAGCTTATACAATTTCTGGTTGCCTGTTCCTCTACGTGCTGGGTCGGCATAGATCAGGTCAAAATGCTGTGCTGATTTGCGCAAAAACTCCAATCCATCGCCTCCCACAAAGTCAAACTTGCCTGGATTTAAAGCACTTAGATTATGGGTTGAGATCTGGAAAAGTTCGGTCTGCTGCTCACAATACACCCCTTTTTCAAATTCCTGACTGAGGTGATAGCAATCCACTCCAAAGCCTCCTGTAAGGTCGACCATCCAGCCGCCTTTGCGGCCTGTAGACTTGAAGATGGCTGTTTGCTCGGAGGAACATTGTTCGACCGAGATGCTGGCAGGGACGAGGAGGCTGAGATTTTTCGACCAGGTGGGCAATTTCTTGCCGGCTTTCTGTCGTGCAGCAATTTGCTGTACCGCTATTTTTAGGTCAAACCCAACTTTTCCTTGGTACTTAAAAAGTAAAAGTGCAGGATCTTCTTCCATATGATCCTGCACAAATTGAGTGAATTCTGCGCTATTGAACTCACTTAGGTCCATTAGGCCAATTTATTTTCCAAAAGGTATTCTGCAATCTGCACCGCATTGGTGGCAGCGCCTTTACGAAGGTTATCTGCTACGATCCACATATTGAGTGTGTTGGCTTGGGACTCGTCGCGGCGCAATCTGCCTACAAACACCTCATCCTTTTTGTGGGCATTGATCGGCATGGGGTAGATAAAGTTGGCCGGATCGTCTTGAACGATAATCCCGGGTGCATTTTCAAGTAAACTTCTGACTTCTGCTAAGTCAAAATCTTGTTTGAATTCCACATTGACCGCCTCAGAGTGCCCGCCCATGGTGGGGATGCGAACTGTCGTAGAGGTCACCTGAATGGAGTCATCGCTGAAGATTTTCTTGGTTTCGTTGATCATTTTCATCTCCTCCTTGGTGTATCCATTCGGTTGGAATACGTCGATATGTGGAAGGACGTTGAGGTCGATTTTGTGTGGGTACACCATTTCTGGTGTTTTCCCTTCGCGTTCGGCCATCATTTGATCCACTGCGGCTTTGCCGGTGCCGGTCACGGACTGGTAGGTGGACACTACGATGCGTTTGATGCCGTAGCGCTGCCGTAGCGGCTCTAGAGCCAAGACCATCTGTATAGTCGAGCAGTTGGGATTGGCAATGATTTTATCGGCTGGACCGATTTCCTTGGCATTGATCTCGGGCACTACCAATTTTTTGCTTGGGTCCATTCTCCATGCAGAGGAGTTGTCAATGACAATAGTGCCTACGGCAGCAAATTTGGGAGCCCATTCCAAGGAAGTGCTTCCTCCAGCGGAGAAAATGGCAATATCTGGGTTGGCTGCAACTCCTTCTTCCAAGTCCATGATCACGTGCTTCTTGCCGTTGTAAGTGATCTCTTTTCCTTTGGATCTAGCGGATGCCACCAGGAGGAGTTCAGTGTACGGAAATTGATGCTCTTGAAGCACTTCCAGAATTTCGGTGCCTACTAGTCCAGTGGCGCCTACGACGGCAAGTTTCATGGGATATCGGTTTGATGGTTTTGAGAGGACAAAAATACGGATTCAAGTCTCAATACTTGGGCTATTGGGAAACATTTTTATGGCGTCTAGGTTTTGAAAAATTTTGAGTAACTTCCTTTACTTTTTAAACTTTTACCATGAAACATTTTTTTAGCATAGCAGGATGCCTGCTTGGAGCTAGCCTCCTTTCCCTTTTCTCATTTACTTCGGCTTTGGCCCAGACCCAAGATTTTGAGGGTTCTTTTACCATCGTATCCTATCCTCAGCCCTTCTTGCCGGGATGGTATGCCAATGACTTGAGGAGCACTGCATCCCGGGTTTTTCGCCTCCCTACGGGAGGTGTCAATGGCTCCGCCGCCTTGGCTATTCAGCCCATTAGCACCTTTACAGGACGAATTTGGGTGCGCCTTCAACCCAAAGGAATGGGGAATCCACGTGTTGTATTTTGGGCTAAAACTCTAAAAAATGGAACGGGAGCGCGTCCTGCTCTTGTCCATGCTTCCTGGGCTTCAACTTTGGGAGGCAATTACCAAGACAGAATGCCCGTGGGTGATGTCAATCAATTTCCGAATCAGATTACGTCTTTTTCGAGGTTAGAACTAGAAGTCCCTGCTCAATTTGCAGGTCTGGAGGAGGTGTTTTTGAGTTTGGAAGTGGGAATTGGTGCGGGCACAGGAAGTGCTGCACGATGGGTGATGGATGCATTTAGTTTAGAAGATAGGGTAGTGGATGAAGTAGCTCCTCGTGTGGAGCAAGTCAAAGGTTATGGTCAAAAAGAAGTGATGATTACTTTTTCAGAGCCAGTAGATCCTGTTTTTTCGAGATTACCGCTGGCCTACGCTTTGGAAGGTAAGGGGCCTTTGGAGACCCGTAGATTGGCAGATTCGGTGTTGGTGTTGGCATTTGATGAGGCCTTGTTAGAAGAAAAGGAGTACAGTCTCTTGGTGCGACAAGTGCCAGACCTGCAAGGCAATTTTATGGCCGATACGGTGATCAAGTTTAGGTACACAGACCCTCAATTATTTGGTTCAAAATCATTAGTCATCAACGAAGTGATGGCTGCCCCTCGGCAAGATCAGGACTTGCCCTTTGTGGAATATGTGGAGCTAATGAATCCCTTGGAAAAAGAGTTGCGGTTAGATGGTCTCATCTTTTCCACATCCACATCCCAGGTGGTATTGCCGCCCTACTGGATTGCCCCTGGGGAATGGGTCATCTTGTGCCCCGCTTCGCAAGCGGGGCTTCTAAAGCCATTCGGAAAGGTGTTGGCCATCGAAGACTGGCCTGTACTTTCGAATTCTGGAACCACCCTAAGTTTGCAAGAGCACTCGGGACAATTAATTGACCAGCTGAGTTACAGTACCCCTTCTTGGGGAGGAACTGAGTTTGCAAATGGGGGATACAGTTTGGAATTACCCGCTCCTCTGTATCGCTGTGAAGGAACATTCTTGTTGGCTTCTTCTCGCGATGCAAGACGGGGCACGCCGGGAACTCAAAACTCAAATTTTAAGCGACAAGAGGCTGCAGGGCCTCTTCAGGTGG
>JAXISU010000264.1:0-3677 GCA_034680425.1 Cyclobacterium sp. | reverse complement strand
GTAGAAGTTCGGATTGCGACCTGGTGCTTGAGGACGTACTGGTATCGCGGAGACATGCACGTGTCCAACAAAAAGACGGAAAAGTATGGATTGAAGACCTGAATAGTTCAAACGGGGTTTTTGTCAATGGTAAGAAAATAACATCGAAGCTGGCAATAAGCGAGAATGATAAGGTTAGGATTGGTCTATTCTCGTTTTCCTTAAGTGGCACTTTGCTGGACTTAAAAAAAGAATATGCAATCAGTGCCAAAAATATTTCCAAGGTTTTTTCAAGCGGTCATACCGGCCTTCAACCCACTACCATCCAATTTCCTTACCGAGAGTTTGTTGCCTTAATGGGCCCAAGTGGCTGTGGTAAATCCACTCTACTGAAAGCGCTCAATGGAGATAGCCCTCCTACCCAAGGCACCATCAAGTTATTTGATTTAGATCTTCACGATCATTTTGATCTTGTCAAACATATAATTGGCTACGTGCCTCAGGAAAATATTGTCCACGAAGAGCTTACAGTGCAAGAATCTTTGTTTTTTGCTGCCAAAATCAGACTTCCTGAAGATACGAGCAACAAAGAAATTGACGATAGAATTAACGAGGTCTTGGCATCTTTAAAAATCGACACCCCCACCATTCGAAAAACAAAAATTGCCAAACTTTCTGGGGGCCAGAAAAAACGAGTTTCCATCGCGGTAGAATTACTCACCAAACCCAAAATCTTGTTTTTGGATGAGCCTACAAGCCCTTTGGATCCAGAAACCATCGAGGAATTCCTATCCTGTATTCGTCAACTGTGTAAAGAAGGCACCACCGTGATTATGGTAACCCATAAGCCAGAAGACCTCAATTATGTAGATCGAGTGGTGTTTATGGGAGTGAATGGCCACCTTTCCTACGATGGTCCAAAAGATGGACTTTTGAAGCATTACAAAAAAGAATCTTTGATTCACTTGTATGCCTTACTCAGTAAAAAGGAAGAAGCCAAACTTTGGTACGAACGCTGGTTTAGTGGCAATAAGGAAACAGCAACCGCTTTCAAAAAGGTGGAACTTAAACGGTCTTCCGCTAATGTATTATATCAAACCAGCTGGTTGACGCAGCGCTACTTTAAAATCAAAGTAGCAAATCCGAAAAACTTGCTCCTATTGCTGATTCAACCCATTTTCATTGCCATTCTCATCGCCCTTTCTTTTTCAACTCTAATTGAAGAAAATGAGATTTTGGGACAACAGCCCAAAATTGGGGTGATGTTTTTAATGGCCATAGCAGCCATTTGGTTTGGTGTCAGCAACTCTGCCAAGGAGATCGTCGGGGAAAAAGATGTGGCTCAACGGGAGTTTCGAGTCAATGTACTGCTACTCCCCTATCTCATCAGCAAGCAACTCGTCCTGTTCCTGTTGTCGGCTGTTCAAACCTTTATTTTTCTGGGAATTTTGATGCTCGTCTACCCCGATTTAAACAATTTCTTCTTTTTATACGGGATCCTATTGGTACTTAGCATTTGCGCAATTCAATTTGGATTGATGCTATCTGCCCTTACTCAGACGACTGAGGAGGTAATGAGTTTGCTTCCTATTGCGCTTATGCCTCAGATCATTCTTTCTGGCGTTTTGCAGCCAATTGAGTCTACTGTAACTATGCTTTTAAGTTATTTGACAATAGGACGTTGGGGCACGGAACTGCTCGCACGAGTTCAGGATTTTGGCCAAGATAATTCACTTTTCATGGACACCTTAAGTGGCTTTTTGTATCCGGAAAATATAGATGGATTACCAACCGATTCGTTTGTAGCGAATGGAATAGGTCTATTTCTAGTCTTTATGATGATGCTGTTGGTAGTGTTGATAACCCTGTACCAACGCATTTCTCCTAAGAATTCTTAATTCACTCAAATCTAACATCTTCGCATAATGAAAGACATGGAAGTAAGCATTGGTAGATCTAGTCTCAACGACTTAGTCATCTCCCAAAAACAGGTCTCAAGTTTTCATGCCAAGTTTGTCTTTCAATCTGATGGAAGCCTTTGGATTTACGATTTGGATTCAACTAATGGGGTATTTGTCAATGGAGCTAGAGTCAGTAGAAAGGCACGTGTCATGCCTGGAGATAGCATCAAGCTGGGTTCCTATTCACTGGATTGGGAAAAAGAAATCCTAGCATCTCCACAAGAGGCTACTCCAAGTCCAATGAATACCCGCCCACCCAAAAAGAAAAGTGGGGGAGCCTTGATCGCGGTCATAGTCGTACTTATGCTTTTTGGGGTTGGAATCGCCTTGTATGCCTTGGGAATTTTTGAAAAGTCTGTTGGATTAATTTCTAAAGCTACCGATAGCTGGGCACTTAAAAATGACCCAATTGTCTATGATATTTCCTGCTTAGTGGCTCAAACGGAAGAGGGGAAATTGATTAAAATCCTAGGAGACACTAAAGAAGAAGTGATGGGTGTAGAGGAAGCAACGGTCACGGTGGAAGAGGAAATCGAAGTAGGAAATGAAGTAAAGGCAGAAATTGACGAACAATATACTTACAGTACAGATCCTAAGTACCTACAACGAATTGATCGAATTTTTTCAAAACTTCTAGCCAATATGGACAATCCCAAATTTGACTACACCTACCATGTCGTGGACTCAGAGGAGATCAACGCTTTTACTGCAGGAGGACAGATTTTTGTATTCACTGGAATCATTGATTTCGCTGCAAGCGATGACGAGCTTGCGAGTATTCTAGGCCATGAAATCTACCACAATGAATTAGGTCATATTGGGGACCAATTGAAAGAAATGAAGGTGGCTCAAAACTGGTTTGGTGAAGGCCTCGGTGACCTTGCCTACTATGCGACCTCCATGCTCTCGACATCATTTAATCAAGAAAACGAAGTATATTCCGATCTCTATGGCTTGGACTTGGCCGTCAAATCAGGCTTCGATGGCTGTGCAGGAATTGGGTTTTGGGAGCGGATGCATGCTAATGAAGAGGAATCTGACGGTTCATTTATTGAGCGATTTTTCAGATCTCACCCTTACAGCCAAGAGCGGGCAAGTTGCAACCGGAAGCATATCGACACCAATTATTACCACCAATGCAACTAGAAAAAATTAGCCATATCGGCCAATTAATCTGGAGAAAATATCGGATAGATAAGGTCTTTCTCGGATTGATTTTTCTGTATTCCTTTTGGATTTTAAATCTGACCTGGGTAGAAGTAGATGCACGCATTGATCTCAATATCCCGTTTACAAAAGCAATTCTGCCTTCCTATCATCTTATCCTATCTGGATGGCAGGTTATGGGATTTTTTGCTTGGGCACCCTTTGCCCTACTTCCTTTCTTTTTTTATCAACCCCTTAAAAAAGCTGCTTTTCCAGTAACCTTTACCTTGATTTGTGCCCTATTCCTCCACGCTTCCAACCTAAGTCAGGCAAAAAATCTACTTCCTGAAAACGATTCAGGGCTACTTGTGGTAGATGGCGCTATTTTTGCAACCCTGTATTTTTACTTCCTCGGTAAAGGAGCTTTGCTTATTCTGAGCTTTTTCGTGTCCAAACAAGCTTAACCTACCCCACCCTCGATTCAGAGTACAAATCGTAGGCAGCTACCAAAAGCTCTTGAGAGGGAGAATATCCGTATTTTTCGTATCCCTGGATGCCTGTTCGGTCTTCTACATAAATGGGATGGTATTC
>JAXISU010000263.1:0-3687 GCA_034680425.1 Cyclobacterium sp. | reverse complement strand
TGGTACGTAAGCTAAGTTCCAAAGGGAACCCAGATTTCCAGTACTACCCTGGAGGACCATCCCCAGAACCGACTCTTTCTACTCGTAAAGGCATCAATCGATTCGTGTGGGACCTTCGCTACCCAACCGTACCTGGAATTCCTACTGCCTACATTGAATCCAGTTTCCGTGGACACAAAGCCATTCCAGGAACTTACACCCTCAAACTGAGCGCAGGAAATACCCTAGTAGCGGAAGCGAAAGGAGAAATTCAAGATGTGCCAGGAAGTAAGCTGAGCGCCGCAGATTTTCAAGCCTACCACCAGTGGATGAGCACCTTAGAAGGCGAAGTGACTCAGATGCACAATTTGGTAAATACAGCCAAAAAATACCAAGACCAACTCCAAGACCTGATTGGTAGATTGGACACGAAAGTTGAATACAAGGACCTTAAGCTGTCTGCACAAAACCTAGTGAAAGAGTTGACTGCATGGGATGAATCCATGATACAACGCAAATCCACCGCCTATGACGATGTGGAGAATTTTCCCAATAAGTTTACAGCAAACTTCCTATACATGATGAACCACGGCGAGAGCAGTATTCCGAGTATCAACGAAGGAACCAAAGCAAGACATGCCGAATTGCTGGAGCAGTGGAAGCCACTTGAGGCAGAGGGAAAGCGATTGGTGGAGCAGGCCATTCCCGCATTCAATGCCCTAGCCAAGGAAAAAGGGGTGGGCGTGCTTTTTCTTAAATAATCGAACCCCTCAAGGGCAGAAATCGGGAGTCACCTGATTTCTGCTTTTTTTATAAGCTGCTATTCCTAATTTAAAGAATTTGAACTCCATGCGCCACCTGCTTTTCGTACTTGTTTTGACCCTTTTTGCAGCTTGTGCACAAAAACCCAGTTCCGAAAGCGAGGCAATTACTTTGCCCCTAGAAGACTCCATTTTTACCACACCTCTTGGCAAAATCTACCCCATACCTGTTCCGAATGAAGCGGCGCTAGCAAATTTTGAAAAAGCAAAGAGGGAGTTCGAGGCCAACCCCAAAGATGTGGAGACACTTATTTGGTATGGTCGTAGAACCGCTTACCTGGGAAGATACCGCCAAGCCATCGCCATCTACACGGAAGGAATCAAAAACTTCCCTCAGGATGCACGCCTATATCGTCACCGAGGTCATCGGTACATCAGCATTCGAAATTACGAGGCAGCGATCGCGGATTTGGAAAAAGCTGCTTCCTTGATCCAAGGAACTTCGGATCAAATCGAACCAGACGGCATGCCCAATGCCCAAAACATCCCCTTGAGTTCCCTGCACAGCAATGTATGGTACCACTTGGGTCTAGCCTATTACCTGACTCAGGAGTACGAGAAAGCATACACCGCCTACATCCAGTGCAGAGAAAGTGGCGATAACTACGACAACATCGTGTCCAGTACACACTGGCTTTACCTCATCCAACTCCGGTTGGGTAATCCCGAAAGAGCAGACTCCTTGCTAGCTCCGATTCAAAAGGAGGGGGTAATCATTGAAAACCAAAGCTATGCTGACTTGTGTCAGCTGTACAAGGGATGGATTTCTCCAGACACTTTACTCCTGGCTAGCCCTGGCAACCCTTCCAATGATGCAGTTAATTATGGACTTGCCAGTTGGTACATTCACCAAGGAGATTCCAGCAAAGGAATCCAATTGCTTGAGGCGCTAGTTGCAGGCAAAGCCTTTACTTCCTTTGGGTACTTGGCTGCAGAAGGAGATTTGATGCACTACTTTTCAAAAGGCCAACAAAAAAAGCAGTAAGGTATAGTCCACACCCTTAATCTGCAGACTTGATGCTAAGGACAGCACGGTCTGATTTGAAGATTAGGGTTTCTGTGGTTCCCACCTGATAGCTTGGCTTCCCCTTTTTACCTTCAGAATAGAGCGCCACAAGCGCGATCCCTTTATCCACACAGAAGGAATGAATCCCATCGACGCTATTCTTATCGTTGACCACGTGGATGTGTAAGGTGAGTTCCTCATTGCCTTTCGAGAAGGACTTCATTAGCCGCTCCGCATCCGAAGAATTTACAAAATGCTCTGGGGTATTGACATATACCAAATGAATCGAAGCAGAAAATAACTTGATAAAGGGAACAAAAGCAGAAAAAGCATTTTTGGCTGCTGCATCAAAAACAGAAGCGAATGCAATTTTTCGAAATGCATTTCCATCCAAGGCTTTTTTCACTGCCAGAACTGGACATGGGGCGTTTCTTAATACTTTTTGGAGGGTAGAACCGATGAATTTTCCTGCTGCAAATCCCTTTCCATAGGCTCCCAAAACAACCAAGTCTACCTTATGCTTGACTATTTCTCTGAGAATCTGTTCGGTGGGAACCCCTATTTTCACGAGCAGAAGGGGTTGTATCTTGGTAGGTGCCACCATCTTGAGATACTCTGGAATTCGAAGATGAGCTTCTTCGAGCTCTTCCAATAGCTCCGGATGTGCCAACCTAGCCTTCTCAGGGAGCAAATCCCAATCAATTTCTGAAGGAATCACCGAAACACAAATCAATTGGGCCTCTGCTTTGGCTGCTATTTTTTTAGCAGTAAGCAAGGCAGCAAGTGAATATTCTGAAAAATCAAAGGGAACAAGGATCGTTTTCATGGCAACGGAGTTAAGTATGCGTGTTGCCAAAAATCAAAAAAAGCAAATAAAAATAACCTGCTGAAAATCAGCTAAAAACCTGATAAAAACTAGGGTATCATTTCAATTTAAATGGTATACTCCATTTTTTGATTGCAGCGCCCGTAGGCACCGCATTCGAGTTCGCAGGGTACAAAACCAAGTCGATGGTAGAGTTTAATGGCAGCTTCCAGCTTGGTGTGGGTGTAAAGACGAACTTTTAGTGCCCCCTTTTGGCGGGCAATCGCCAAGATATGCTTCCCAAGGAGTTCCCCAGCTCCTTTTCCTTGAAAGGCTGGATCTACCCCCATTTTGATCATTTCCCAAACCCCCTCCTCACTGGGGATTAGGGCCACTGTACCAGCTATAGCTCCTCCTAGCTGGGCAAAAATGATCTCTCCTCCCTTCGCGATAATGGTCTCTTCTGGATTTTCCAATTGAGCCAGGTCAAAGGGTTCTAAGGAAAAATACTGACTCACCCAAGCCTTATTGATGGATTCAAAATAAGGTTGCAAGGCAGGGGAAAAAGGAATGATTTCAAATGAATCTTGAGCCATACACAGAATTTTTTACCAAAAGTACAGCAAATCAAGTAGCTTAGAAATCAAAATAATCCGGTTCTCCATGAAAAGCACATTCTTGTTCCTCAGCTTCCTACTCTTTATTGGGCTCGTGCATTCAACTGCTGCACAAACTCCTGCAGAAAAAATCCAGCAACTCGGTTTGCAGGTGCCTGAAATAAGCCAACCCATTGCGAACTATGTGAAATGGAAGCAGGTAGGCAACTTGCTTTACTTAGCGGGGTCTGGGCCAAAAATCTACGGGAAAGTAGGGGCAGACTTAAGCACCGAGGAGGGATATGCTGCAGCCAAGGCTACTGGCTTAGAGATCATTGCCGTGCTGCAAGCCGCGACGGGGGATCTTGGCCGCATCAAACAGTTTGTCAAGGTATTGGGAATGGTCAATTGCACGCCGGACTACACGGCACAGCCAGCGGTCATCAATGGATTTTCTGACTTGATGGTTGCCGTCTTTGG
>JAXISU010000262.1:0-3710 GCA_034680425.1 Cyclobacterium sp. | reverse complement strand
TTCCTTGGCTTTATCCACTGCATTCACAAAATTTCGCCAATCTGAGTAACCCAGAAGTTCTTGGAGTTCTCTTGCCAACCAAAACTCGACTCCGTCTTGTTCGTGAGCGGATTCTTCGAAAGATTTATTCAGTTTACTAATCGTTTCCTTATTCATACGGTTCGGTTTTTTTTTAAGTTATTTCTTCTATGATTTCATCAACTTGTCTCTCATGCATACTTGAAACCAGCTGAGGGTTTAACAGAATCGAGTATTTTCTCTGGTCTGCACCAGCTGTTCGGAAAAGGTGAAATCTTCCACCTTAGTGTTTACCAGACGATGTAAATGCTGTTGGTTTTTTCGAATAGGTAGCACAGTTAAAAAAACTCACCCAAGCCAAGAGAAGGAGCAGTTAAAAAAAATCAGCTTAAAAAATCACCTTTAAGAAGACTTGCCCGTTCCTCTTAAAAATCAGCTAAAAAAGTAGATTAAAAAATCACCCTTTTGTCGCTCCCTCTCCTGCTTGGTAAGTGATGGAAAGATACCCTTAAATGGACTCAATGGTGAAAAATGGAGGATTTGTTAAGCGAATAGTTTTAGTAAAAAATACTAAAAAATGGTTTTTAGGAGATCGTTTTAGTAGATTTTACTAAATCAAGTTTGAAAAAATCTCTTTTTAGTAAAATCTGCAAAAAATAGCTTGAGACCAGCAAGGAGTTGGGAGTACAATTCAAGCAAAAAACCAGTGCCTAACCGTGAAAATAAGACTAGGAGAAATTTTCTAGCTCCGGTTTACTTCAGCACAGGAAGTAGCACTTCTAGCTTGCCATCAATACCCTCCGGAATAGGGAGTCCCAAAATGCGGCAGAGTAAAGGATAGATGTGGATGTTTTGAAAAGGCTCCACCTTCAAGCCTTCCTGGATCTGCGGTCCCTTCGCATAAAAAATCCCCCGCATGTCTTCGTAGCGTGGCGTAAATCCATGTTCTCCAAAGACCTGCGTCTGAAAACGAGCGGCATTATTTTGGTAACGAACCTTTCCGCGCACATCAGTCAAATAGTGCCCTTGATTTGGGATAATCAAGAGGTCACCTTTCCGTTGAGGAAAAGCAGTCAAATCACTGTAGTTTTCGGTAGTACTCAGGTCATCGATGCTGATGTTTGAATTTCGAGCAAGCAGGAGTTTAATCACCTTTTCCTTCTCCTTGGGGTCTTCCAAATGCAGGTGAGCCAAAGCTCCATTGTTGACTACACGTCCTTGAACTCCGGCAGTTAACTCCTCCAATAGAATCAAATTTTCCTGCTTCACTTCTGTCATGCCGTGGTCGGAAACAAGCACCACATGGACGGGAAGGTCAAAGCTTTCCAGCCCTTCAAACAAGGCGCCGAGTTCATGATCCAATCGATCCAGTGTTTTTTTCAACTCCAAGTCATTGTTGGGCCCATAGCGATGTCCCGTATCGTCCATGTCGGAGAAGTAGAGCGTAATTAGTCGGGGGCGCTCGACAGCGGGCAAGCGTAGCCAGTCAAAGACTTTGGCAATTCGAGTCAGGTTAGGTACTCCCCCATCGTAATCGTAGTAAAAACTCGGGCTAACTCCCTGAATAGGGGCTTCTGTGCCCACAAAAAAGTAACTCGCTGCCTTGATTCCGTGCTGCTCGGCCAGCACCCAGATCGGCGTACCGCCATACCAATACCCATCTTGTACAATCTCCCGATTGCCCATGGTGTACACTTGGTCTTTGAAGGGTTCGTAAAAGGCATTGTCCACCAAGCCATGATGCTCAGGAAGCATTCCTGTGGCGATGGTGTAGTGATTGGGAAAAGTTTTGGTTGGAAAAGAAGGAATCAAGCCCTTGGCAGCTGTTCCCTCAGCAATAAATCGACTTAAGTTTTCTGGCTGAAATCGCTCTACATAATCGTGGCGAAAGCCATCTAGGGAGATCAATATCAGAATAGGCTCTTTCTCCTGAGAAAACGATGCAGTCCAAACGGACAGCAGTACTACCAAAACTAGAAAAGAGCGCTTCATTTTTTTTCTTTAAAAATAAGCAGACTCAATTTGCCCTGCAAGAAGTAGTTAGTTGGAAAAGCTCACCATCAAAGGTCTATCCGCATCAGCCAATCGGTTTGGATCTCATCTCCGAAAGGAAAGGGATGGCTCCCAAAAATGCAGAGTCCATTTTTCTCGTAAAAACGGATCGCACGCGCATTGTGCTCCCAGACACCCAGCCAAAGCCAAGTCTTCCCCTTCTGTCTCCCAAACGAGATAGCCGCATCAAGTAGCAATTGCCCTAGCCCGGTACCCCATACCTCTTCCAAGGTATACAAGCGAGCCACCTCCACAGAAGCAGGGTCCTGCACGTCTGCCTGTGCGGCAGAAAGGTTAAGTTTGGTGTAACCTACAAGCTTCCCAGCTAAACTTGCTACAATAAAAGTCGACGCTGTCTCCTGCATTTCTTGGGTCAACTTGTCCTCAGTAAAGGCTTCGGCTAGATAGGCCTGCACATTTTCAGGTTTATTCCCTGCGGTAAATGCTTGCACAAAGGAGGTTCTTGCCAGCTCCAGAAGCTCGGGTAAATCAGAAAGATTGGCTTTGCGTAATTCAGGGACAGAAGTATTCACAGATGGATTAGAGTTTTTTGAGAGCTACTGAAATTTGAGAAATGGGAAACTCGCCCAAGATTGCCCGATAGTTGCCCTTGGGACTGATCACCACGAAGCTTTTGCATGGATAAGGAAATTGAAAGAATTGCTGAGCAAAGGCACCTTCTGGATCGGGTATCCAAGTATGAATGCCTGCATACTTCTCCAAGCCATGTGCTTGCTGGTACAAATATACAGGTGGAGCCGTCCCAAATTTCTTGGCATATTTGAGTACCGCTTCGTGATTGGAGCGGAGCAGTTTTGGATCGGAGGTGGAAGCAGCGGAATTGCACTCGTCCTTGCCTGGATAAAAAATCACCACCAAAGGCCTACCTGCCTGAAAGTCGGCGAGCATTCCCAGTTTTTCATAAAACAATTTGGCGTTGGTCAGGCCTGCCGGCATGCGATGCACGAGCTTCTGGTCTCCGGCCTTTTCCCCAGGAACACCAAAATAAGGTCCAGAAAGGATCTTTTGTTCGTAGTCGGCATAGGTGATTCTCTTGCCCAACTCATTGAAATAACTCTGTGCTTGGAGGCATAGCGGAAGCATAAGGAGCAACCCAATTAGCCTTACACGTTTAAAAGTCACTCCCATCATTCGTTAACTCTTTGCTTTCTGTGACGAAGCCACATAATTACCAAAGAAAATGACCAAGGCGGCAGTTCCAAACATGATCAAACTGTAAATGGCAGAAGGAATGGTCATCACCGAATTCATCAGCAGAGTAGCCGCTATGGTAATGCCCAAGGTGCCATTTTGGATACCCGACTCAATCGCGATGGTCAGCCCCTGTCGGAAAGGGAGTTTGACCAATTTGGCCATCCCAAAACTCAACCCAAGCGTGGCCACATTCAAGGCCAGTGCAGCAGGACCTGCCTCCACAAAGTAGCGAACCAAGTTTTCCTTTTCCTTCAACACTGCTGCCACCACGATGATCACAAAGAAGATGGCAGAAATGCGACGGAATGGCAGGTCCAACTTTGAGGCTAACTTAGGAGCTTTAGCGAATACCAGCATCCCCAGCGCTACTGGAATGATGGTGATGACCAACACAGATACGACTGTACCCACCACCTCCAATTGCT
>JAXISU010000261.1:0-3724 GCA_034680425.1 Cyclobacterium sp. | reverse complement strand
GTAGCGGCTCGACTTGCGATTAAATTGGATGCAGGTCTGGTATCCAATGTGGTAGAGCTCCCCCGTTTGGAAGGTGGATTTGTGGTGAAAAGAAGTATTTACACCGGCAAGGCCTTTGCGGATACCACGATCACTACTACTAAGAAAATCCTAGCCATCAAAAAGAATGCAGTAGATCAAAAGGTAGATGGAGCTAAAGCACAGGTTGAAGCTTTTGCTGTTGCTATTTCTGATTCCGATTTTGCGTCAAAAATCACCGCTACAGAGCGAGCAACAGGAGAAGTATTGCTTCCTGAAGCAGATATTGTGGTTTCTGGTGGTCGAGGAATGAAAGGACCTGAAAACTGGGGGATGATTGAGGAGCTAGCGCATACACTTGGTGCTGCAACCGGTTGTTCCAAGCCTGTTTCAGACATCGGATGGAGACCTCACCATGAGCACGTAGGACAAACGGGCGTAAAAGTGGCGCCAACTTTGTACATTGCCGTTGGAATTTCAGGTGCGATTCAACATCTTGCGGGAGTCAATTCATCCAAATGCATTGTGGTAATCAACAAGGATCCTGAGGCTCCTTTTTTCAAGGCAGCAGATTATGGAATTGTGGGGGACGCATTTGAAATAGTACCTCAACTAACGGCAGCCCTTAAGGCAGCACAGTAAAATTTGTGGAAAAACTTGTAGAAATGGAAATCTTAGGACTATCGTCCAACCACTCTCAATCGGGGTCATTTACCTTGGTGATGGGAGAGGTGGATGGAGTGCGTAGGCTTCCAATTGTCATTGGCATGTTTGAAGCTCAAGCGATAGCCATAGAGATTGAGAAAATCATTCCCAATCGTCCGATGACACATGATTTGTTTAAATCCTTCTCGGATAGCTTTCAGTTTGAAATTGAAAAGATTGTCATTTCTGAAATGAAGGAAGGTGTGTTTTATGCACAGATCCATAGCAAAAATTCCAATGCCTTGGCAGAAATAGACAGTAGACCTTCAGATGCAATTGCAATAGCCGTTCGCTTTGGGGCACCTATTTTCTGTAATGAAAAAGTGCTTTCCGAAGCTGGAATTGAGTTTGCAGAAGAGGATAAGCAGGAGCCAACTAAAAAAGCGAGTAAATCTGTTTCTGGAAAAGGTGCCCCACCCAAGGAGAACTCTTTGAAGGATTTTAGTTTAGACAAGCTAAATACGATGCTGGATAAGGCAATTGACGATGAGGATTATGAAAAAGCTGCCCGTATTCGAGATGAAATAAATAAGCGAAACTAAATTTTTAAGCCCCGATTTCTCTTGGGGCTTTTTTCTTGCTAAAGATTGGCCTATTTTTAGAAGTTGTATTTACCCTAACTTCATGGACTACGCAAGAGGTGCATTCGGAATCCTAGTCATCGTTTTGGTGGCTTATTTATTTTCATCCAATAAGAAAAAGATTGACTGGAGGCTGGTTGCTATAGGCATCTCCCTACAATTGGTGTTTGGATTCCTAATTACCCAGGTAGGAGTAGTTAAAGATGCATTCCAGTTTCTTTCTGAAGGCTTTGTGAAGTTCTTGAGTTTCAGTGAAGCAGGAGCTCGATTTATTTTTGGTGATTTGGCTGGAGATACCTTCGGATTTATTTTTGCCTTTAAGGTATTGCCCACCATTATCTTTTTCTCGACAGTTTCTTCAGGATTGTACTACCTAGGGATTTTGCAGAAGGTTGTGTATGGTATTGCTTGGGTGATGGCACGTTCGATGCGTTTATCTGGACCAGAATCTCTATCTGCAGCTGGAAATATCTTTTTGGGACAAACAGAGGCTCCGCTTTTGGTGCGGCCTTTTATCCCTCAAATGAGTAAATCAGAATTGATGTGCCTGATGACAGGTGGGATGGCGACCATTGCTGGTGGCGTGCTTGCAGGCTATGTAGCGTTCTTAGGTGGTGATAGCATGGAGGAGCAAAGTAAGTTTGCAGCCTACCTGTTGGGTGCTAGTATCATGAATGCCCCTGGGGCAATTGTGATGTCCAAGATGTTTATTCCAGAAACAGAGAAAGAAATCAAGCAGGATAAGCTTGAGGTAAATAAGGAAGCCATGGGCGTGAACATCATCGATGCGATGTCCATTGGAGCAGCCGAAGGCTTAAAGTTGGCATTGAACGTAGGTGGAATGTTGTTGGCGTTTATTGCGGTGATTGCAGCGATAAACTATGGCTTAACAGGAATTATAGGAGAATACACCGGATTGAATGCTTGGGTAGAAAGCAGCACTGGTGGTCAATTTAAAGGCTTCTCTCTAGAGTATATTTTTGGACAGGTATTCCGAGTGTTTGCCTGGGTGATTGGCGTTGATTGGGTGGATACGCTACAAGTAGGGAGCCTATTGGGTCAAAAGACAGTAATCAATGAATTTGTGGCTTACTTAAGTTTGGCTGAAATGAAGGAAGCGGCTTCCATCAGTACCAAATCCATCATCATCGCTACCTATGCCCTGTGCGGATTCTCGAACTTTAGTTCCATTGCGATCCAATTGGGAGGTATTTCCATCATCGCTCCCAACCAGCAAGGAAACCTTAGCCGTTTGGGATTACGCGCCTTGATGGCTGCTTCCCTGGCTTGTCTCATGACCGCTACGGTGGCAGGGATGCTGGTTTGAGGATAGTATCAAGTAATTAGTATCAAGTATCAAGTAAAATGTACCTGAGAAGCAAGAGCCAAGAGACAAGAGATTAGACTAAATTGTAAGAATTTAATTAATTACGTCATAAAAAATACCTAATGTTCCTTACTAGGTACTTCGTACTTAATTTTTTATTTTTTCTCGCAAAGAAGGTAAGCGGTAAAGGAGTTGATTTAATGATTACTCATGCATCTTAAATCAAAAAACCAAATAGGCACATAGAAATAACTCTATGTGCCTATTTGGTTTTTTGATTTACTGTCTTGGGTCTTGCCTTTCTCCTGTAGGCTTACCGAAATAATGTAAATTAACTGTAAGGTGGCATAAAAGAAAAAGAGTCTTGATACTTGATACTAACTACTTGATACTCTTTCTTCTTGCCTCTTGTTTCTAGAAGTCTTTACTTTCCCCCATACAATTTCTTACTCACCTCTTCGTACTTGTCGCCAGCAACCCACTGTGGTCTTTGAGACCAATTCGCGATTTTTTGAGTGGCCAAAATGTAGGATTTCCAATACAGCTGCGCATAATTCATATCAAAGCTCTCCACCTCATCGGCTGCTTTGTGGTAGTATTTATTGATCTCATCATCAAAGGCAGTGAAGCCAAGGGTAAAGCTGGGAGCAGGAATTCCCTTACGCGCGAAGTTGACATTGTCCGAGCGGTCATACAGCCCTTGCTCTGGAGAAGGATCCGCCTTGGCAGTTAATCCAAATTCTGCCACAGCTTCGTTGATCAAGTAGTCTGCACTGGTTCTACCCAAGCCAATCACCGTGATGATGGAGGTATCGTTGTAGCCCGCGTTGTCAATATTTAGGTTGTACACGATTTGATTCAAGGGAATCAAGGGATTGTTAGCAAAATAGGCACTACCCAAGAGTCCCTTTTCCTCTGCTGTCCATAGGGCAAAAATGATGGATCTTTTGGGAGGGTTTTTGGCAAAGTACTGCGCTGCGTTGAGTACAGCTACTGTTCCTACTGCATTGTCCCGTGCGCCGTTGTAGATCGAATCACCGGTTTCATCTGGAGCCCCTATACCGACGTGGTCGTAATGTGCGGACAGCAGGAT
>JAXISU010000260.1:0-3740 GCA_034680425.1 Cyclobacterium sp. | reverse complement strand
CTGCAGAGGCGATGGGTTTGAGCAAGATAATCCCCAATAGAAATAGAAGAATGGTTTTGGAATCCTCGAGGGTAGAAAAGAAGGGACTTTTTTCTAAGATTTTTCTAGAATTTCCATCAATCAACAGATTCAGGATATCGTATCCTTCCCCATAGATCGGAGGAAATACAAAGACCATCAAACCTAAAAATGCTCCCCCAACCGTAATCCTAAACCAAGGATTTCCTAAGGCTGCCATCAACCTTTCCGTAGCCAATACGGTCTTGCTGAAGTAAAGTGATACAAGTCCAGAGATTATGCCCAAGAGCAAGTAATACGGCATGTGGGCTGCTTGAAAGCTATCTTTCAAACTGAAATTGAAAAGTGAGTCTTCTCCAATCAGGAGCATGGAAGTCAGGGAACCGGTGACCGATGCAAGTAGCAAAGGAATGAAGCTTGCGGTACTGATTTCCATCAGGATTACTTCTATCGCAAAAATAACTGCTCCAATCGGCGCACCGAAAATTGCCGAAATGGCACCTGCAGCCCCGCATCCGATGAGTAAGGTTCTTTTTTTGGCGCTGAGGTGCATCAAAGATCCCACATTGGACCCAATCGCGGATCCAGTCATGACCATAGGGGCTTCCAATCCCACCGATCCCCCAAAGCCTACAGTCAGGGAAGAGGTTAGGACCCGGCTGAACATTTTTACCCGTGGAATCAGACTGGACTTCTTGGAAATGGTAAATAAGACATCGGGAATACCATGACCACCCAAATCCTTCAACACATATTTTCCCAACAGAAAGGCAGCCGAAATACCAATCATGGGATAGATGATGTACATGAAGTTGGCGTAGGAAGGGTAAAAATCCTCCGTCAAAAAGGTTTGGATGGTATGTACCCCCGTTTTGAGGGCCACAGCTGCCAAACCAGAAAATACCCCAATAAACCCACTCAGAATCAGAATGAAGGTCTGATTGCTCATGTGCCTGAGTCTAAAAATAAGCAGGCGGGTGATGAGGTCGGTTTTTCCCACGAGCGTAGGAGGGGGTTTAGGTTAGAATTGGAAAGCTTATTGGCTTACGAGCAAACTTTTATCCAAAGCGAGCAAGGAGTGTAAGATCAGCTTGACAGTCGCTTTGTAAAATTCAGGATGAATTCCCGCAAAGGAATCACTAGGTCGGTGGTAATCCACATGATCCTCTACCCCAAAATACAAGTGAGGAACTTTCTTCTCGAAAAATGCTCCATGATCGGAAGACCTGGTCCAATCCTCTGCCCCCGTACCTGGGACATCGTGCCCAAAGCGAAGCGTGGTACCCGCTACTCCAGGGACTTTTTCAAGGATGGATTTAAACTGAGGATAATAATGGGTTCCTGACACATAGACTTCCTTGGCATCACTTCGAGAAAGCATGTCCATATTTACATTCAATAGGATCTGTTCCAGCGGTAAGGGGAAATCATTGACCAAGGCTTTTGCTCCTTGAAGCCCCATTTCTTCTGCATCCAAGCCCACAAAAAGCATCCCATGCTGGGGACGATTTTTGGAGAAATAGTCTGCCAATACCAACATAGCTGCAGTCCCTGAAGCATTGTCATCCGCTCCGTTGTAAATGGAATCGCCTGTGGCATCGGGCCTTCCAATGCCCACATGATCGTAATGAGCCGTGACCACAATCACTTTTTTGGAAGTTGCCCCAGGAATGAAGGCTACAATATTGCTTGCATCCACCACCATCTTTTTTGAGCGGCGGTCTTCAAAGGAAAATTTATGGATATAATCCGGATACAGGGGCTCCACCAAATCTAAGGAAGTAAGCTCTGACAAAATGTATTTTTGAGCCATGCTACTGCCCTTACTCAAGGGTTTTCTGCCTTCAAGTGCATCGGAGGATAAGTACTCCAAGTGTCGGAGGAGCTTGTTTCCGTCAATTTCTTGGGCATACAATCCCGTAAAGGAGGCGAGAACTAAAATTATTGTACCTAATTTGCGTTGTAGGAATGGCATATGTAAAAAGGAAAAGTGAAGTACTTCTGTAAAAATACGGTCCTTGGGTTCAATCCCTCAGAAATTTTATGAAATATATCTCCACACTGCTTTTTTTTCTTCTTTGTTCGTTCCTGGCTCATGGTCAGGGAACTTTCCCCCCTTCGTTTTTTGAAGGAAAGGCCATCGTGTTGGTATCGAACGATCCTGGCGCCAGGCCAATACTCACTTGGCAAACTCTTTCGGATAGCATCCATCCGTATTTAGTACGTGCTGGAGGAGATCCGGTGGCCTATTACGAACTCGAACAGGTGTCCTTGTCTGCGGAGCGGCAGGCGGAGTATGCCAAGGCCTTTTTGCAGCGGCAAATACAAAACGTGATCCTCATCACCCGCCAAAAAGAACGGGTTAGCATTCATGTGGGCAAATTTTCTGGAGATGGAAAGCTCATCCCCGATGCCAATCTTTTTGGGGTTTCAGCAAAAGATTGGAAAAGCGTTGCACAACAATTTGCCGGTTACGGGAATACCACTGTCACCAAAAATTTGCTCGTTCCTGACCTGGCAGAATTTCCTCTTCTTGTGGCCCAAGCCGCTACTGGAAGTGCTCAAAAGTTTATCCCACGGAATCCACTCAACCTAGAAGTCTTTCGTTTGGGAGTGCCTTTGGAAGGAACTTCAGCTGTCACCGGTCCAATCAACACCTTTCGCTACCCTGCTTTTGGGAAGTCGCCCGAGACCTTGCTGGCTGAGCAAAGTGAACAAAAAAGAGGCCTTGAAGAAATTTTTACGAGCACCTATCCTCACGAACTGGCATGGCTCACAGAAGCGAAAAGTAATCCACAACTCATAGCCGACCGCATTCAATTTGTGCTAGTCAAGGTGGAAGGCCGGCAGGCCGACCTGATGAAAAGCATGGGGCTTGAACCCTTGACTGGAGAAGAGGGAAACAAAATAGTGGTGAAATACTACATCCGATTCTTAGTGCGGGAAGAACTGTATCTGGGCCCTGCTTGGGATGCACACCCAGATTGGCGAATCGCCTTGAGACAATTTTTGGACAATTTGAAAAAGTAAAGGCTATCCAATTCTTCTAAAGAAAAAAACTGGCAAATTTTAGTCTTAGGATTCTTAACCGGCAGGAAACAAGGAATCGTTCAAAAAAGGGATCAAGGCCAGCACCATGGCTTGCTGGTAATAGGCTTCCCGAGTGATAATTCCCTGGGTAAGTAGACCCACTGACCCACCTTGCTGCTTGGAGTTTTGTGCTTGAAATACCAGGTCATCCGCATGACCCAGTTCCATTCCTTCTCGAATCAACGCGACTACCTGAGGAGGTAAGTAAAAAGTACCGGTCTTGGATTGGCTGCTTTTGCCCGATTGGTGAAGGACGTAGATCCAGGCAAAGGCATACATTCCCTGCGAGTCCTCGTCTACACCACCCTCAATGCCCACCCAATAGTCTGCTTCTGGAACTAGGGTTTTGGCATGGGAAGCTCGATTTTTAGCGCCAAGGAGGGTTTCCTCCTCAGATCGAGGTTGTGCTGGGATGTTGGAAAGGGCGTCCACACCTTCCACCAAACCCCCTTTTCCAAATGCTTGGGAAAATGCCTCTCGGGTACAGCCTACTTTGACAGGGTTTTTGCTCCCCACGATGATGCGTAGGGGACTGGGTTGAATTCCGAGACTTGTAGTCAATGCCTTAAGCCATGTTGGTAAACACCTGGTTGACATCGTCATCCTCTTCCAAGCGATCGATAAGCTTGTTG
>JAXISU010000259.1:0-3742 GCA_034680425.1 Cyclobacterium sp. | reverse complement strand
GGAGTCTGGCATGATGATGAGCTGCCCTACTTCTTCAAATCGGTCTTTAAGGCTTTGTAATTTCTCGAGCATGGGGAGTAAAAATCCGGACAAAAGTACGGCTATATTCGGGGATGACCTTCACTCCTAGAGAAGAATTTATTGAAAAAGAGCAGTCCTATGCTTGGATCTTGTAAAACACGTAGCGCTTGTCCTCTGCTCTTTTTTCGCGGACAATCAACTCTTTTCCTTTTTGAGCCAGGTACTGCTCGTTGATGTCGTTGATTAGGCGGGCACGCTTCATGCGTCTGGAATCGAAATTTGCCTGGCTATCGATGCCAAGCAGCTGATCCAGAACTTCGGTAGACAGGCTCTGCCCTGAATAAGGCAAGAGAATTTCAAGAGGCTCAGGCTTTTTTGGCTCCTTTGTCGGAACCAACTCTTTTTTCATTTTTGGCAAGACTTGTCTTACCACTACCCAACCTACCCCTACCAGTAGGAAAAAAAGGAGGTAACCCCAAGTAGAACTTGCCTCAATTGCATCTCCTTCTTTTACGCGGATATAGCCTACTTCTTTGGATTGCTTACGGATTTGATCGAGGTCCAAGGTTTTGAGTTCGCCACTGGGAGCTGTGTAGCGAAGTACATTGCCTACAATTTCAAGGTAGGGCCCTATCCCCATATCGATGTTTTTCGAATCAAAATAAAAAATCTTCCCCGTTTCCTTTTCGATGAGGTTCCAGCCAATATTATTCAACACAGTGGTGGATGCCCAAAAGGCATAGTCTTCAGTTTGAACAAAATAAAGCCCTCCTTTTTCAATTAAATCCTTCAGGTCCAATCCTTCTATTTCGATTTCAATTTCTTTCCACTCCTTGGTTTTCCAATCCAAAAAATAGCCTTGGGAATTTTTCAAATCAAGGCCGTCACGTTGATTAAATTGCTCCCCAAAAAGGGAGTAAATACCTTTCGAGTTTTGATACACTCGTCCTGAGAAATAATTGGGGGGTTGGTTTTTGGTCACTACTAATTCCCAAGAACCATGCAATTCATCAAAGGAAAGGAGATCGAGGTGATTGGTCCAGAAACCATGCCCGCCAAGCATGTAATGCGTATTGTCCCGAACAAAGGTATTGGTGCCACAGGTATAGCCTCTATTGGAGTAGATGTACTTGTTTACCAGCTTGCCCTCTTGGATTTCATAGAGGTCAAAGGTGCAACGGACTTGGATGAAGAGCCTTTCATCTAATTCATAAATAATATAGTTGTAAGGAAATTTTTTGTAAATCTTATCCAAAGAATCCAGTACAGCGAGGGGAATCTTTCCTTCTAGAAATTCGGATTGCCCACTGTTTTTCCAGGAATTTGTAGACGTACTAAACCAAGTATAGTCAGCGCCCAAACTGGCTGAGGTGAGCAGCAAGGCAACTAGCAGGGGAAAAACAAACTTTATTTTCATCATTAGCGCTATGAAAATTGCTTCCTACACAAGTTTACTAAAAAAGAAGGCATAAAAAAAGGAGGGGAAAACCGTGACTCCCCTCCTAAAAAAAATAAACAAAAAGCCTTATGACAACTTTTACCTAAGCTACAGCCTCGATACGTAGGCTGGAAAACTTTTCGTGTTAATTAGGTGCTAAGGGTATTGTTACGTATTGATACATAGTTTAAAAAAAATTTTTTCAACCCCGTTTTTTCAAGTTACATACCTTCGTTTAATTCAGCTTTTCAACACAAAAAATAAGGATTAGGCTTCAAAAACGCATATAAATATGTTTTTGAAGCCTAATCCTCAAGCCGAAAGTAGGTAAATAACTACTTCTTCTTCTGGTAAAGTTTCTGGTGGATTTGAAAAAGCACTTCTGTAGGAATTTTGATCACTTTTCGATCGTAGGTCATCAATCCATTCGTTTCAATTTCTACATCTGTGGTCTGTGTGTAGACTGCTGCAGCCAATCCTTTAGGTATTAATTCATTCAAATCAGCTACTAAAGTGCGGTAACGCGCCTCCAATTCTTCTTTAGATTTGAAACTTTGGTATCCCCAATTGTCTTTTTGCTGCCAAGTATGCCCCTCGAGTGGCAATCCCAATCCTCCATATTCGCCTAGCACTAAACTGATGGACGTTCCAAAAACGGCTGGATCTGGCATCACAGGATCTGGGTAGTTGTGCAAATCCAAAATGTCTCCCACGACGCGATTGCCCTCCAGTTCAAAATTGCCGCCGCTAGCACTGTTGATCAAGCGAGTTGGATCCAATTCACGGGTAAGCGCGGTGATTTCCTTGGTTTTGAACTGTCCCCAGGCTTCATTGAAGGGCACCCAAACTACAATCGAGGGGAAGAATTTGAATTCCTTGATGATTTCAGTCCACTCCGTCGTAAAGATCTTCTCGCTAGCCGCTGTTCGTTCCCTATTCACTCCTTTTCGTATGACCCCTGGGCGAACTTCCCATCTATTGCCCAAATCACCGCTTGGCATATCCTGCCAAACCAGCATCCCCAGCCTATCGGCATGGTAATACCAGCGGGCTGGCTCCACCTTCACATGCTTGCGGATCATGTTGAAGCCCATTTCACGCGTTTTTTGAATGTCAAATAGCAAAGCTTCATCTGTCGGGGCTGTGTACAAGCCATCCGGCCACCAACCCTGATCTAAAGGTCCATAGTGGAATACCTCTTCTCCATTGAGGAGCATCCGCTGATGCCCATTGGCATCCTTCGCCATCCGTATGTCTCTAAATGCCGCATAACTTTGTGCTTCGTCCAACAGGTTTTTTCCTTGGTACAACTTGATGCTGACCGGATATAGAAATGCATCGCCTGGAGACCAGGGTTTCGGATTTGGCAAGTGAATTTGGATTGGCTCTCCCAACTTGGCAGATTTTGTTTCGGAAAATCCTTGTGGATCCGTCACGCTAATTTGAACGGTCAAATCCTGACGATTGCTTTGAATCTCTGGGCTGAAAATCAGGTTTTTATTTTCCCAATCCGTTCTTGAAGTCACTGCGGTAATGTGCTGAATCGGGACGGTCTCCAACCAGACGGTTTGCCAAATTCCAGTCACCGGCGTATACCAAATTCCCTTTGGGTCTTGAACCTGCTTGCCTCTAGGCTGTGGGCCAGCATCGGATGGATCCCAGACACGCACGCGAATCGTTTGTTTATCCCCCTTGATCAGAAGCTCCGAAATATCAAAGCTGAATCCATCAAACCCGCCCTGGTGGCTGCCTGCCAGTTTTCCATTGACCCAGACCTCAGCCTCCCAATCGACCGCTCCAAAATGTAAAAGAGTCCGCTTGTTGGTTCGATTCAGGGATAGTGTCAGCTGTCGCTCATACCAAAGTTCCTGATCCGGCCCAACCGTCTTCTGTACGCCAGAAAGAAGGGTTTCCACCGCAAAAGGAACGGTGATCTTGCCTTGAAAGCCTGCCTCCGGAGCTGTTCCCTTGGGCAAAATCGCATAATCCCATTGGCCATTCAAGTTTTGCCAGGAATTCCGAACGAGTTGCGGCCTTGGGTATTCCGGCAAAGGATTGGCAGGATTCACCTGATCTGTCCAATTGGTTTTTAAGGTTTGGGTATGCCCACTAGTCAGATTCAGAAGTAGGAGCAGCAGCAGGGAAAATAAACGCTTCATAGGAGAAGGATTTGGGGTTTCGGAAAGGATTCAACACATTAAGCTACGGGTTTATCCGCAATTATGCGAGGGACTCAGTTGAAGGACTTTAATTTTGTCAACGGCTAACAGACCACGGTCCACG
>JAXISU010000258.1:0-3746 GCA_034680425.1 Cyclobacterium sp. | reverse complement strand
TAAACTGGCCCAAGCCTTCCGAGGAAAAAGCGCAATCGCCGTATTCCCCAATCTGTCCTGCACCCGCTTTAAATACGGCTTCCAATACTTGATTTTTGTTTGCGGTCGGCACAAAAAACACCAAGTTATTGAGGAGTTGTTTCTTGGGTTGCAAGATGCGCGGTTGCTGCAAACCCAAACGGTCGGCAATCCGTCGATTGACTCCTCCAGCCACATGGTCCAAGTTGGTGTGAATGGCAAAAATGGCCACATTCGCCTGAATGGCCTTGATAATCGTCCGCTCCACATAGGTTTTGCCGGTGATGCTTTTGAGTCCTTTGAAGACAATGGGATGGTGCGCCACAATCAGGTTGGCACCTTGTTGGATGGCTTCTTCCACCACGGCTTCCGTGCAGTCTAGCGTGCAAAGCACACCGGTCAACTCCCAGTTTCGGTCCCCACAAATCAAGGTGGCATTGTCGTAGGACTCCTGGTAGGCAGGAGGAGCAAGCTGGTCAAGGAAGGAAAGTATATCCTGAATGCGGTATCCCATTTTTTTTGTTAATTTGAACTGTTTATACGCTTTGTCACCCTGACCGAAAGAAAATAAGGTTTGAAGTTCAATTAAGTGAACTGTGGTCTGTGGACAGTCGTCTGTCGACGATTATCTGCAGTAATTCAAACAAATATTTAGCCACCGGTAAGATTGCGGATAATCATTTTATTTGAACAAAAATAGCAATTCTATTCAATGCCTTGGTACGCCTACCTTCTTGCTCCGGCAGCTTTTCTTTTTCATGGGATTACTGCGGCACGAAACTTTCTGTTTGACCGAGGGCTGATCCGTAGTCAGAAGTCTCCCATCCCGACCCTGGTCGTGGGCAACCTCTCGGTAGGCGGCACAGGCAAAACGCCCTGGGTGGAATTTTTGGTACGCAAGCTTCGCGATGAGGTGGCTATAGGAACCCTGAGCAGAGGCTATGGACGCAGCACCAAAGGATTTATCCAGTTGCTTCCTAGCAGTACGGCAGCTGAGGTGGGAGATGAGCCTTTGCAGCTTTATACTCAATTTAATGAAGAAATTCCCGTTTTTGTAGGGGAGGATCGGGTAGGCGCTACGCAAAAAATCCAGCAACTCCGGCCTGAACTGCAACTCCTTATTTTGGATGATGCCTTCCAGCATCGCAACCTGAACCCTGATTTCCGGATCGTATTGACCCCTTATAGTTCCCCATTCTCCAAAGATTACCTACTTCCTATGGGTAGGCTTCGCGAGTCCCGGGCAGGGGCGAAGCGGGCAGAGGTGGTAGTGGTGACCAAGTGTCCGGCCGAACTGAGTCAGGATGAAAAAAATAATTTAACCTCGGACTTAGCACCTTACCTGAATCCGGAGGCAGAACTTTTCTTTTCTTCCTTAACCTATGGGAAGCCCTACCAAGTGTCTGGCCCAAAGCAAACCGATTTTAAGGAGGTCATTGCTCTTGCGGGACTAGCGGATAATGCTCCATTTTTGGGGTATTGCAAACAGCAGTATGCTCTGGTAGATTCTTTTTCTTATCCGGATCACTATGCCTACAGGCCCGAAGATGCAGCGCGAATTTTGAAAGCTCTAGGGCAGGAGAAGGGAAAAAATGCAGTGCTACTCACCACGGAAAAGGATGCGGTGAAACTTAAATCCCTCGCTGCAACCGAAATGTGGTCGAAAATTTCGATTTTTGCCCTGCCAATACAGGTAGCACTCGACCCAATTCAAGAAGAGCAGCTGCTTCAAAGGCTACGAAAAAACCTTCTTCACCCGTGATCGGAAAGTTTCTCAGTCTGTCCGTAGTAGTTTTTCTCTTGGTAGCCCAAGCTGCTTTGGCACAGCGCCCTAATGCAACGTCCTGTTCCTCAGGGCGGGACTGGCACGCCAGCCCCTCGTACAGGCAAACAGTTGGCAGATCCCAAGGAAACGGAAGATCAAGAAGGTCGGCGCACCCTCCTCGATGATAGCACCAAGCAGGTGTATGGGCCCAAGACTACCCTGTACTTTTACGAGCAGGCGATCAAGCGCAACAGTCTGGTCTTGTATGAGGTGGATACCCTACTCACTAATTTTCACAACTACGACCCCGTGGCCAAGTCGGGATGGAAGTACCAGGACTTAGGGAATATTGGATCTGCGGCCAAGCCGGTCTACTTTGGGCTGCCCGAACAAATTGGGTTGAGTTCAGGCTTCGATGCCTATGACCTGTATTTCAAGGACCCTGCGTCCAGAAAATATTACGATTCCAAATCCCCATTTACCGAAATGGCCGCCTTTTTTGGGGGAGGACATCGAAATTTGCTTGATCTTTCCTTTGCACGAAATGTAAATCCACGTTGGAATGTAGGTTTTGATTTTTCTACCCAGCGGGTACGCAAGACCTTGAATCCCGCCAAGCGGGAAGACAATATGGTCGTGCAAAATTCCTATGCCCTGCATACCAACTTCCGCTCTGAAAATGGACGCTACTGGCTGTTGGGGTCCTTTTCAAGGATGAAGCATGTGGTGAATGAGATCGGTGGAATCGTTCCTCCTTCTGTGGATCCTACTTCGCTCTATTTTACCTACGAGGACGCGAAGGTTTGGCTGCAGCAGTCCAGAGCTCGGGAACTACGTCAAGAGTACCACCTGTACCAGGAATTCAAACTCGGAAATGGACTGCAGTTTTACCATGTGCTCGATCGCAAAATCCAAGCCCTCGTATTTGAATCCTTGCTCAGCGGATCGGATGGTTTATTTTTCCCCAAAGAGCGCTTGATCGACCCGGACAGCACTCAGCATCGGAATGACTTTGCGGAATGGAAAAATGAGTTGGGATTCAAGGGGACCGTCAAGGGTTTTTATTACAATAGTTATGTCAAGCTCCGCAACGGCAACCGCTGGTCTCCGCAACTGACGGATCCTACCCGAACCTTTACGGAGGTCTACATTGGAGGGGAGCTGATAGGCAAGCTTTCTGACAACTGGCAGCTGCAGGCGGATGGGGAGTACTTGTTGCCGGGCAACTTTCGATTGCATGGGTTGTTTATCTCTCCCTGGCTGGACGTAGAATACACCAAGGCCTTGTACAAACCGAGTTTATTTCACCAGCAGTACCGCGGCAATCACCGGGAGTGGAGCAATGACTTCAGTGATATCGGTGTAGATCAGTTGAAAGGAACCGTGAAAGTTCCCTTGGAAAAAATCCAATTGCGCCCGAGTTTGACGCTGACTCGTGTCAACAATTTTGTTTACCTAGGCACCGACTTCAAGGCAATGCAAGCCACTGGGCAAGCTTTTTTAGTAATGCCATCGCTGAAGGCAACGCTGCCTATTGGAAAGAAGTTTAAAGTAGATTCCGAGGTGATTTTCACCAAGCGCAGTGGGGAGTCCGCGGACCTGTTACGAATCCCAGCTTGGTACAACAATACCCGTGTGTACTTTGACGGACCGCTTTTTGACGAAAATGTGTACGTACAAATGGGGGTAGATGTGCGGTTTCGTTCTTCCTTTTTTGCAGATGCGTACCAGCCTTCCCTGCAGCAGTTCCACCTGCAAAACAGTTTTGAGGTGCAGGGCTATCCTGTGTTGGACTTATTTGTGGATTTCCGAATCAACCGAACCCGCGTACTCTTCAAGTACAATCACCTGAATGCCGGTTTGATGGCTCAGGAAGGGTATTTCGTAACTCCAGATTACACTGGCTACCGATCGTTCTTGGATTTGGGGATTAGTTGGTATTTGTTTGACTAGGGATTGTACC
>JAXISU010000257.1:0-3746 GCA_034680425.1 Cyclobacterium sp. | reverse complement strand
CCCGAACAAACCCTATTTATCGCCCTGAAAGGGGCAAAGGCAGATGGGATTTCCTTTGTGTCTGAACTGTTGGACTTAGGGATTACCTATTTTTTGGTGGATCAACAAGCGAGTATTCCATCATCCTGGCTCGAAAAGGGCTATTTTATCCAAGTGAAGGATACGCGGGCGGCACTGCAAGCTTTGGCCTCCTACCAACGTGCCCAATTCACCAATCCCGTGGTGGGCATCACGGGAAGCAATGGCAAAACCATCGTCAAGGAATGGCTTGGGCAGGTGCTCAGCCAACAGTTTGCCGTGGCCAAAAGTCCCAAAAGCTATAACTCCCAAGTGGGGGTGCCCCTATCCATTTTTGGGATTCAATCCTACCACCAAGTCACCATCTTGGAGGCCGGTGTTTCCAAAACAGGTGACATGGATACCTTGGCGCAAATGATCCAACCTGGGCTGGGAATTTTCACCAACATTGGGTCGGCACATGAGGAAGGGTTTCCCGGGATAAAGGCGAAGATTGCTGAGAAGCTCAAGCTATTTGTAGGTGTCAACTACCTTTTGTACTGTAAGGATCATGAGCTGCTGGCTCAGGAAATAGAGCAACAGGTACCTGCTGAAAACCGCATCTCTTGGTCCAAAAAAGCAGGAGCAGACTACTCTGTGTCCTGGAAAAGCCAGGATACCAACTCCCGAATTGTGGTCATGAAAAGTGACCTTCAAACGCTCACTTTTCAGGTGCCTTTCACCGATCAGGCCTCCTTGGAAAACGTCACCCACGTGATCCTCGCTGCGCTGAGTTTGGGTCAGGAAGTCAATGGAATCCAAGAAGGACTGAGTCACCTGAAGCCCGTGGACATGCGCCTGACGCTCAAGCCCGGTCTCAATGAGTCCCTTCTGATTGATGACACCTACAACAACGACCTGGCTGGACTCCGAGTGGCCCTGGAGTTTTTGAGTCAACAACGACCCAAGCGCTCCAAAATCCTTATTATTTCTGACCTTTTGCAGCAAGGACTTCCGGAGAAAGTGTACAAAGAGGCAGCCGAATTGATTCGCTCCTACAACATTGATCAAGTGATCGGTGTGGGCACACAGATTCAACACTTGGAAACCTTCCTTGGTAAAGGAATGCGTACCTTTTCCAGTACAGAGCAGCTCCTGCAGGAACTACAGCCGGAGCAATTTCAAAACGACCTCATCCTCATCACGGGGGCACGAGAATATGCCTTTGAACGGGTAGTCAACCGACTTCAGCAGCGCATCCACGGCACCACCTTGGAGATCAACTTGAATGCCTTGACCCATAATTTTAACTTCTACAAACGACAGCTTGCACCAAGTACGCGAGTCATGGTGATGGTCAAGGCTTTTGCTTACGGAGGTGGAGCCGCTGAAATCGCGAATCACCTGCAGACCTTGGGGGCTGATTACTTGGCGGTGGCCTACACCGATGAGGGAGTAAGCCTCCGCAAACAAGGAATTCAGCTGCCGATCATGGTGTTGAATCCGGTGGAAGAATCCTTCGATTTGCTGCATCAATACCAGCTGGAGCCTGTGGTGTTTAGTCCAGAGTTTTTCAGGAAACTGGGGGTTTTTGCGCAGCATCAAGCCCTCCAACTTTCCATTCATTTGGACCTAGATACCGGCATGAACCGACTGGGGTTTGAGTCGGCCCAACTGGAAGAACTGAAGACCTTAATCAAGCAGTATCCCCAACTTCATCTTGCGAGTTTGTATACCCACCTGGTGGGTGCGGATGAGGAAGCACATCATGATTTTTCGCTGCAGCAGCTGCAGCAGTTTATGGAAATGAGCGAATCCATTTGTTCCATCCTATCCTACCGACCCCTACGCCATGCACTCAACTCGGCGGGGATTGTGCGGTACCCAGACTACCAACTCGACCTCGTTCGCTTGGGAATTGGGCTGTATGGGGTAGAAGTGACGGGCAAGCACGACCGCTCCTTGAAGGCGGTGAGCACCTTAAAGACTACCATTTCCCAACTCAAAACCCTCACTCCTGGAGCTACTGTCGGCTATTCCAGAAAAGGGAGTTTGCCCGAAGGGGGTCGGATCGCCACCTTGGCCATTGGCTATGCAGATGGCTACGATCGCCGGTTTTCCCAAGGAAAGGGCTATGTCCTGATCCATGGCAAGAAGGCTCCCGTCATCGGCAATGTCTGCATGGACATGGTGATGGTGGATGTGAGCACTATTCCCGAAGCCAAGGCCGGGGATGAAGCCATCGTGTATGGAGAGCAGATTTCATTGAAGGAGCTGGCCGATCAAATTGGTACCATCCCCTACGAGCTGCTCACCAATATCAGTGGACGCGTCAAGCGGGTGTATTATTTGGATTGATGGTTGAAGTCAGCCTTAGGGCAGCGATTTTTTCCAGCCTAGGTCTTGGGCAGCGTAAATGCTCCCCCTTCCGCTAAAAATAAAGGCCACCAAACAGGCAGTCCCCAAGTAAATCCCTGCTTCCAGCCCAAACAATTCCAAGCCCATCAAGGTGCTGGCCAAAGGGGTATTCGTAGCCCCAGCAAACACCCCCACAAACCCACATCCTGCCAAAAGCGCTAATGGAAGCGGAATGTAGGTGGCCAGTGCATTGCCTAAGGTGGCACCTGTGAAGAAAAGAGGCGTGACTTCCCCTCCTTTAAACCCTGAGCCTAGGGTCAAGGCCGTCAAGCCTGTTTTCGCTAAAAAATCATACCAAGGCAGTGGCGTCTCAAAGGCCTTCAGCATTCGTGGAATACCCAAACCTATGTAGGTGTATGCCCCCGTAAAGTAGACCAATCCAGCCACCAAAATTCCGCCGATCAGTGGCCGAAGCGGAGGATACGAAATGCTGCTGAAGAGCCGACTTACCCCATGGCCTGCCTCCACAAATAGGCGCGCGGCCAGCCCAAAGGCCAGCCCTGCTGGAATCATCCATGCCAAGTTGATCAGGGTAAGGGGAGCGACCTCGGGAATAAGGTAGGCCGTATGACCAATCCCCCAGACCCAATCGCAAACCCAATAGGCTGTAAACGCAGCCCAGAAAGCTGGAAAAATGGAGTTGGGGTCTATTTTTCGGCGAAACAACCATTCCAGAGAAAATACCGCGCCTGCCAGAGGCGTACCAAACACCGAGGCAAATCCCCCAGCAACACCACAAATCAAGAGTATCCGGACGGTGGCGGCATCCAAAGACAACCGCTTGCCAAGTTGCGCCGCCAATGCGGCGCCCATCTGAACCGCCGTCCCTTCTCTGCCCGCCGAGCCCCCAAAAAGATGGGTGATCAAGGTGCCAAATAAGACCAAAGGTGCCATCCGCAAGGGCAGGGCTGGCTGTGGAGTATAGATCCCGGCTAAGATCAGATTGTTCCCTTTTTCCACACCCGACCCGTAGCGGTGGTAGCAGTAGCCAATGGCAAATCCTGCGAGGGGTAAGCCTGCCAATAGCCAAAGGTGGGCATTACGAATCCCACTTACCCAATCCAAGGAAAGCAAAAAAATGGCGGAGGCCGAGCCTGACAAGGTTCCGACACATGAGCCAATGGCAATCCACAAAAGAAGCTTTTTCAACAAGGGAATCGGGGTTGAGTGGCCTTTGGGTACAAAGAAAAGGGGATTTGAAGGATTTCTAGAGACAAGAAACACATTTTTCAGCCTGCTTTTCAGATTTTTAGGCCATAAGTTCCCCAAAGAGCAACCAATTGCTGCGCAAATGAGTTATCCACAAAATACGCGTTCATGAAAAACATTCT
>JAXISU010000256.1:0-3758 GCA_034680425.1 Cyclobacterium sp. | reverse complement strand
TGAAATGCGAGCGCGTCAAAAATTTAAGGTCTACATCCCCGAAAAACCAAAACTTCACGCGGCTATCTACCGAATACAATACCGAATCTGCTCCGCCCGTTTTCTGAGCTGTTAGGCTACCTATTTTTAATCCAAGAACCACTATTTCAAAAGAAGCTGTTTCCTTTTGAGTTTGGGTTTTGGCTGATGGAGCCAGACAAACAAGAAAAAACAGGAGGCAAATCGCTTTGAAAAACAAACTACGGGTAGGGTTCATCGAATTCATCGGTAAAGGCTAGCTGCTTTTATTTTTAGACATCAAGGGGTAAAACTCGCTACTTTCTTTGTTCAGATGCACTAATATAAGGCATATCGCCAATTTGGGAACAATAGCGCTCCCAATCTTCAAGGGTATCAATATCTTCCAAAACTGGCAATAAACTGGTTTGCAAGCCCTGCTCAGCAGCCAATGCCAAAGTCTGTGACAAGACCAATTCTGTACTCCAGGTAATCCCTTCAAACAAAAAATCAGCACGGCACTTCATTCCAATCATATAATATCCCCCATCCCGTGCTGGACCTAAGACCAAGTCAGATTGATCCAAGGCTTCAAAAGCCTGAGACAGATGAATTCCTTCCAAACTTGGGCAATCGGTTCCGATCAGTACGACCTTTTCCATGCCTGATTCAAAATTCTCTGCAAAGGCATTCTTCATTCGCTCTCCCAAATCATGCCCCACCTGCACTAGTTTATTCTCAGCTGAATGGATTGGATTATAAGGAATAAATTCTGAAAAATAGGTAGTGAAGGAAACCGAAACATCTCTTAAAGCAAGGTACGTTTTGGCAAGTAACTGCCGGTAGATTTCCAAAGCCTGCTCTTCTCCTACCCCTGCAGCAAGGCGGGTCTTCACCTTTCCCAAGACCTCGTTCTTTTGAAATATGAGCACCACTTCTTTTTTCATCTTACGAATCTATACCTATTCCTAGTACTGATTACCTGATTGGTTTTTAAATCAGATCAAAAATCCGTGGTAAAAACAGGGTGATCTCTGGAAAAAGGGTAATTAAGGCCAAGGCAATTACCATAGCCAAAAAGAAGGGCAATAAGGGTCTCAGCACTTGTGTTAAGGAAATTTTAGCAATAGACACCCCTACAAATAGCAAAGAGCCTACCGGAGGAGTACACAACCCGATACAAAGGTTCACCACCATGATCATACCAAAATGCACAGGATCTACTCCTACCTTGGTGACTACAGGTAAAAATATGGGGGTAAAAATCAACACTGCAGGCGTGATGTCCATAAAGGTTCCGACAAACAGTAAAATAATATTGATGACAATCAAAATCACCCACTTATTATCACTCAAGGTGAGCATAAACTCACTGATTAGCTGAGGAATATCCTCTGCAGACATCACCCAAGACATACTCATGGAGGTTCCAATCAGCAACAAAACCACAGCGGTGGTTTCAGAAGAGCGAACAAAGATACCTGGAAGCTCTGACATCTTGAGTTCCTTGTAAAACAGCGAAAGCAATAAAGTGTACACGACTGCGATCGCAGAGGCTTCAGTAGCAGTGAAAATCCCTGCCACTATCCCTCCAATCACCAGAAAAAGTAGGAAAAGACTAGGCACTGCTCTCCAAAAAGCTTTGGCCAAGTAGCCAAAACTTACTGCTTCTGCATAGGGCAGCTTATTTTTCTTGATGAAAATGGCTGCACAAAGCATCAAGGAAGCACCTAAAAGTATGCCAGGTAAATATCCTGCCACAAACAGCGCCGCAATGGACACCCCACCACTGGCTAAAGAATAGATGATCAATACATTGGATGGAGGAATAATCAATCCCGTGGTAGATGAGGTAATGTTTACCGCCACACCCAAAGTTTTGGGATAGCCTTCGGCATCCATACGCTTGCCCAAAATACTACCCAAGGCAGAAGCTGCAGCAGCGGCCGAACCAGCAATGGCTCCAAAAAGCATGGCTGCAATGATATTTACATACAAAAGACCTCCTGGAAGTCTGCCCGTGAGCCCTTTGGCAAAATCAATAAGCCGATTCGCAATACCCCCCTTGTTCATGATCTCTCCCGCCAATACGAAGAAAGGAATGGCTAACAAGGAGAAACTATCCAAGCCCGTGGCCATTCGCTGTGCAATGGTGGTAGCTGCAGGCAGGGCGGACACCGAAACAAGAAGCGTAAAAAAGCTAGAAAGACCCAAGCTCCAGGCTACTGGAACACCAAGGAGTAAAAGCGAGACAAAACTTAAAACCAAGATTAAAATAGCGATCCATTCCATGGTTAATCTTGGCTTTTAATAAGTTGCACAACATGAAAACTATGGTAATACACCACTAAAATTCCAGATATAGGCACCATGGCATATACCCAAGACAAGGGCACTTGAAGAGTAGCTGATTTTTGTTGCAACAGCTGGGAGATGTAAACGAGGTTAGAACCTCCCCCTACCATAATTAAAGCGCCAAAAAAAATAACCATACCGTGAATGAAAAGCTGTAAATAGAAGAGCTTTTTCCCCTGAATCTTTTCCACCAACACATCGATAGCCAAATGACCCTGCTTACCAGAAACATAAGCAGCTCCCAAGAGGCCCAACCAAATCATACTGTATCGAGCCAATTCATCTGTAAATGAACTCGGATCCCCCAAGAGGTAGCGCGAGACCACCTGCCAGGTGACATTCAACACCATCACTCCCATCAAAAGGGCTATGGTAAACTGAATAAATTGATCTAATGCAGACTTTAATTTCATTTTGTTGTCTGTTGAATTCGTTTAACCAATGCTTCCAATTGTGGCTGTTCTTGAAATACTTGCGCATAAACTCCCGCAACTTTTTCTAAAAACGGTTCTTTGGAGGGGTAGCTAATCTTTACTCCCGCTTTCTGCACCTCTCGAAGTGCATCCTCTACTGCGACTTTCCAAAGTTGTGTTTGGTAAATCGCTGATTCATCCGCCGCTTCTTGGAGCCATCGCTGCTCCTCTTCATTCAAATCATTCCATACCTCCGAACTCACCAAAACCACGTCCGGAATGGCGGTATGTTCGTCAATTGAATAATAGCCGCATACCTCGTAATGTCTTGAATTGTAAAAACTAGGTGGATTATTCTCCGCTGCATCAACAATCCCTTGTTGCAGCGCCGTGTAAAGTTCTCCATAGGACACGGGGGTGGGTGATCCTCCCATGCCACGAATCATGTTAATCGCCATTTTGGATTCCTGCACACGGATTTTCAATCCCTCCAGGTCAGCAGGCGTTTCAATAGGCTTGATTTTACTGTAAAAACTTCGCTTTCCTGCATCGTAAAAACACAAACCCCGCAACCAAAACTTCTCCGTACTCAACAACAATTCTTTCCCAATTTCCCCTTGGAGCACCTGAGAGATGTGTTCATCGTCTCTAAATAAATAAGGAAGACCCAAAACACTAATTTCAGGTGAAAAGGCTTCCAATGAAGCAGCTGACACTTTTGTCATCCCCACGCTTCCAATTTGCAACAATTCGATAAGCTCCCTTTCAGTGCCAAGCTGCTGATTGGGGTACACCTTAACTTTTAGTTTACCTCCTGATTTTTCCTCCAGCCGCTCTCCAAGAAACACCATCGCCTGATGCACAGGATGTGACACTACCTGCGCATGCCCCATCTTGATCACTCTTACACCGGTCTCCAATTGACAACCACCTAAGAGAAGAAAAACGGAAAGGCAAAGGGAAACTATTCGGATAGGCATTAGGAGTTGGATT
>JAXISU010000255.1:0-3763 GCA_034680425.1 Cyclobacterium sp. | reverse complement strand
TTTGGATGAGCAAGTGGAGCCGTCATGAATGCATGCCAAAAAGATTCCCATCCCTTTCTGTTTTTACATCTGCGCTGCACCCCCTGCTGCTGGTACTCTTTCCAAGGGATACCCTGGGCGGAGAAATAGGCAGCCATCTCCCGGTCTCGGGCGTAAGTGACCGCGATACCCGTTTCCTGATGAGAATAGACAGCTTGTATGGAATAGTCTTGTTGGATTTGGGTAAAAACCGTTTTTACTTCAGCCTTAACAAGGAACAGATTGGCCTGCAGCGGAAGTAATCGCTGCTCCATGTCTTTGAGGCTTTCGCACACAAAGCGCCAATGCCGATAGCTACTTTGGGGAGCAGCCAGTAGGGAGGGTTCGAAGCAGTACAGCAAAAGGATCGGGAAACCTGCGGCAATGGCTTCAGCCAGGGGTTGGTGATCACTCAACCTCAAATCACGCTTCAACCAGACCACAGAAATTTTCATATTCTTAAAACTTTGCCGGCGCCGCAAGGTTTTAAAAGAATGAAAAAATTAAAAGAACTTTCGCCTGAAGCCATCGACCGAATTATCGAAATGGCCTGGGAAGATCGTACTCCTTTTGATGCGATTTTAAGTCAATTTGGAATTACTGAGGGAGAGACCATTCAACTGATGCGTCTTCAAATGAAAAAAAGTTCATTCAAAATGTGGCGTGCTCGAGTGCAAGGTCGCAATACCAAACACAGCAAAAAGGCCCCTGAAGACCTACTTACCTTCAAATCCAGGATGCAAAGAGGAATTGCATTGAATAAAATGCCTAAACGCTAACAAAAAAGCCTTCCCCGAAAGAGGAAGGCTAATTATTGTAATCAAAATTTAATCAAACCGTTTCAAATGGCCATCTCATAATTCCTCCGGCCAGATTTTTTACATTTTCAAAGCCTTCTTCGGACATGATATCACAAGCCTGACCGCTTCGATTGCCGCTTCGGCAGTAGATGAGGTAGGTCTTGTCTTTGGGAAGGTTCTTGATTTGAGACACGAAATTAGAGGACATGATATCGATGTTTCGAGCCCCACGAAGTTTGCCTCCGGCAAATTCACCAGCTGTGCGCACATCAATCACCACCGCATTGGGTTGGATCATCAGGTCATGAAAAGGTCCTGCTTGGATATCTTCGTATTTTTTCGCTTTGGAAGTAAAGAAATTAAACATGGTCGTTGTTGTTTTAGCTTGACAAAGCTACGACGACAAGCAGCTGAATTTTGGTAATAAAAGTCACGCTAAGGACTTAGATAGTCTTATTTTTTCTTCTTTTTTGGACGGCAAGTACCCCTAAGCGAATCAATAAAATCCACGGAGCACCATGCCAAAGTAAGTCCAACCAATCCATGGTCCCCATCCCTACTGCTCCACCGGCTACCCATCGGATTTTACCCCAAATATGGGGTTCAGGAAAAAAGGGTGCGAGCCCCAATAGCAAACAAAAAACTACGACCATTTTTAGGTCATTGTAAAACTTGGGACGCTTTACTTCTTGCTGTTCCATGGATGGGTAAATTGCTGGAAAAATGTCTTTGGAAATGTTTCTTGGTCTTCAAAACCCAAGCGCTCGTTTGCATTTTCATTGGGGATATGTGCCGTGCCAAATAAGTAATCCCAAAGGCTCAATGAAATCCCGTAGTTGACGCCATGGCTCCCAGCAGGAACTTCCTTGGCATGGTGCCACAAATGCATGACTGGATTATTGAATACATACTTGAGCGGACCGTAAGTAATCTTCACATTGGCGTGATTGAGATGTCCAATGACAATAGTAACCAGGTGTAGGATAAAGAAATCATCCAGCCCAAAGCCAATCATGGAAAGTGGAATGTATTGCACCGATTTGTAGACGATGGTCTCCATCCAGTGGTAACGTAGGTGCGCCGCAAAGCCCATCTCCTCCACAGAGTGGTGCACTTTGTGAAACTCCCAAAGCCAGGGACTGTAATGCAGCCAACGATGCACGTTCCATTGAATAAAATCAGCTACAACAAAGAGTAGTAAAAACTGGGACCAAACGGGCCAAGAAGCCACCTGAATGGCTACCAAATTTTCAATCCCAAACAGCCCTAAGAAATCAGAAAAGGCGGCAACAGCAACATTGGAGATCGCATTGTAGCCAATCAAAGAAAAGAGAAAGAAGTTGAAGAACATGTAAAAGCCATCCAACCAGAAATCTGTTCGAATAGCGGCCTGGTTTTTCCGCCAGGGAAAAGCCAACTCAAGCCCCCACACGACTACTGAAATACCAATAAGCCACCAGAAATAGTTATGCCAAGAAGGGTAAAGAATTTCCTCACTGAGGTAGTTCCAATATCCATAATAGCCATTTAGGAAGACCTGAATGTATTCTTTCATTGAATCTTAAATTGCTAACAATTCTTTGGTAATGATGTAAACACCCATTACTAACACAAACCAACCAAAGCCTGTTTTAAGAACCTTTTCATTTATTTTTTTGGACAAGGCACTTCCTATAAAAATACCTATTATGGAAAGACCAGTAAAGATGAGCAAAAGTTGCCAATCGATGGTTTGTGTGGAAAGATCTCCCAAGAATCCAATCAAGGACTTAGCTGCAATAATTAACAAAGAGGTACCTACCGCCATTTTCATGGGCAATTTGGCTAGCAAAACCAAAGCTGGAATAATCAAAAAACCTCCGCCAGCACCTACGATTCCTGTGATCACGCCAACCACAGACCCTTCCAGCGCGATCATGGGAAAGTTAAAAACAACGGGATCATCTTCATTGCAATCCACACATTTTTTAGCAAAAATCATGGAATAAGACGCGGCAAGCATGATCAAAGCAAAGAAGACCATGATTCCGATGTTTTTGGTTATCAATGCTTCTCCTATGGAAAACAAAGGGTCTGGAAGTGCTGGAACTAAAAATTTTCGAGTAAGAAATACCGCTATAAATGATGGAATGGCAAATACCAAGGCGGTTTTGTAATTCACTAATCCTTTTTTCATGTACGTACCAGCACCTACTAAGGAAGTACTTCCTACCACAAATAAGGAATAAGCAGTGGCCAAAACTGGATCAATATCCAGGATATAAACCATTACTGGTACAGTAAGTATGGAGCCTCCACCACCGATTAGACCCAAACTGACACCAATCAAAATAGCAGCAGCAAAACCAATAATTACGATAAAGTCCATTAGGTTGACAAGTTAGAATTTACTTCTCAAAAGTAGCGCACCGACCTTCCCAAAAGCGGTGACAAATGTTACATGACCTCCTAAATCACTAAACTTTAAACTTTTCTAATCCGTATACTACTCTAGTTTTTCAAGCAGAAATTACCTGGGTTTAAAGGGTCATCCTTTCATTTTTAAACAACTAAACGCACTTCAAGTATGCACTACCTCGTTCCTGTCGATTTTTCGGACAACTCCCTCCAAGCCCTTGACTTGGCATTGGCACTCGCAACCCCAAGAGTAGATCGAATCACTGTACTGCATGTCATTGAAACGCACTATGATTTTGCAACTCAGGTGGCACTATTTACCGAACAGCAACGCAAAGAAGGAAGAAAAAGAGGCAAGGAATTGCTCGAAAAGCATGCGCATGCTCAAATAGCCTTAACCTTTAAACTTCAAGAAGGAAATCCTGCAATTCAAATCAGTCAATTGGCTTCAAAACAAAAAATCAACTTGATTGTGATGGGAACCCAAGGCGCCAGTGGAATTACAAAATCACTGATCGGCACCGTGGCAGTTTCGGTCATTCGAGGGG
>JAXISU010000254.1:0-3766 GCA_034680425.1 Cyclobacterium sp. | reverse complement strand
GGAAGGTCTACTGGGTGATGGATTTTATAGGATCTAAACTCTTGGCAAGGGCTGTAATTGAACTCTTCTAGTTCCACTTGCGCATTTTTGGTAATGTCGATCAGCACAGCACCCGGTCTACCGGAACGTGCGATAAAAAATGCTTTGGCAATGGCAGGAGCAATATCTTTTGCATGCCTTACTTGGATGTTCCACTTGGTGGCTGGCATAGAGATACCCATCACATCCGTTTCTTGAAACGCATCCGTTCCTAAGAGATGTGCGGCTACCTGACCCGTGATGCAAACCAAAGGAGTACTGTCGATCTGGGCATCCGCCAAACCTGTAATCAGGTTCGTGGCCCCTGGACCTGAAGTCGCAAGACAAACTCCTACCTTACCCGAAATGCGCGCATAGCCTTGTGCGGCATGGATGGCACCTTGTTCGTGACGGGTAAGTACGTGTTTGATTTGGTCGTGGTAATCGTAGAGAGCATCATACACCGGCATGATAGCACCCCCGGGATAGCCGAAAATTATTTCAGCTTGCTCGGCAATCAGCGATCGAACGACAATGTCAGCACCTCTCATTTTTGTTTCCATGGAATCAGAAGTTATCTGTGACACAACCTTCAGAGGCGGTGGCTACGAGTTGGTTGTATTTTTTGAGCGTGCCTTGCAAGCCTACGAGGGGCTTGGGTGACCAGGTAGTTTTGCGTGCAGCAAACTCCTCTGCGGTTACCGCTACTTGAAGGCTTTGACTGTCGGTATCGATGGTAATGAGGTCTCCATCTCGGAGAAGTCCAATAGGGCCTCCGCACCAGGCTTCTGGTGTCACGTGACCCACCACAAATCCGTGGGTACCTCCTGAAAAACGACCGTCAGTAATCAAGGCTACATCTGAACCCAAGCCAGCACCGATGATCATGGAGGTAGGCTTGAGCATTTCAGGCATTCCAGGTGCACCTTTTGGACCCACATTGCGAATGACTACCACATCACCAGCCTTGACCTGGTGGTCACGGATGGCGTTATTGGCTTCCAACTCGGAGTCATACACCTTAGCAGGCCCAGTAAATAGCCTTCCTTCTTTGCCTGTAATCTTGGCTACCGCACCCTCAGGGGCAAGGTTTCCAGACAGGATGCAGAGATGCCCCGTGTCTTTGATGGGAGATTCTACCGGATGGATGACATTTACCTTGGAAGGTACTAGCGCCTCCACCTTTTCCAAATTTTCTGCCAAGGTTTTCCCTGTCACTGTAAGGCAATCACCATGGAGGTAGCCTTTTTCTAAAAAGTACTTCATAAAGGCGGGAAGGCCTCCTTGCTCGTGCAAGTCTTCCATCAGGAACTTGCCTGAAGGCTTAAAGTCACCCACCATAGGGGTTTTGGCATTGAGGTCCTTGAAGTCTTGAAGTGAAAAATTCACGCCTGCCGTACGAGCTATGGCCAGTAGGTGAAGCACCGCATTGGTACTTCCTCCAAGGGCGATGGCTACCCGCACAGCATTTTCAATACTTTTTCGAGTAACAATGTCTTTGGGCTTCAGGTCCATTTCTAGTAAGATCCGTAGGTAATGATTTACCTCTCGGCATTCCCGTAATTTCTCAGGGGAGTTGGCTGGATACGACGCTGAATACGGCAAGGACATACCCAATGCTTCAATCGCTGAAGACATGGTGTTGGCTGTGTACATTCCTCCGCAGGCTCCAGCTCCCGGGCAGGCATTGCGAATCACCCCATCGTAATCTTCCGGGGTAATGGTGCCTTGAATTTTTTTACCAAAAGCCTCAAATGCTGAGACAATGTTTAGCTTTTCTCCTTTGTAGAGGCCAGATGCAATGGTGCCCCCATAGACCATGATGCTAGGGCGATTGATGCGAAGCATTCCCATCACCGCACCAGGCATATTTTTGTCACAGCCCGCTACAGCGATGCAGGCATCGAAAGAATGCCCAAGTACAAAGGATTCGATGGAATCTGCGATAATCTCTCTGGAAACCAAGGAATAACGCATCCCTAGGGTGCCCATGGAAGTTCCATCAGAGATTCCAATGGTATTGAAAATCAATCCCGTCAATTCTTCTTCCTGGGAGGAAGCTTTGATGTGCGCTGCAAAGTCGTTGAGGTGCATGTTGCAGGGATTACTTTCGTAGCCGCAACTTGCGATTCCTACAAAAGGCTGCTTCATTTTTTTGTCAGACATGCCAGTGGCATACAACATCGCCATCCCTGCAGGATGCTCTGGGTTGTCACTTATTTCCCAACTGTATTTTTTAAGCTTATTTTGGGCCATGGTATCGTAAATAAAAAAAGTGCCTCTTTGGATGGAGGCACTTTACAAAGTATAGAAGTATCGCTATAGTCTTGTGCCTCACTTGGAATTAGAAAGGAGAATGCTAAATCGCAGGAGTAGGAACAAGGAGTAAGTCATGTGTTCACGGTAAGATGATTCAGTACTCAATTACCATACAATAGTAATTATCTAGGCCGAGACTTACAATATTTAATTCTTCGTGTAACCATTTATTCAGCGCTTAAAATTGGGTAAAATCTATTTTTACGGACTTTTATTTCTAAAATAAAGAAATGTCAAAACCAGCACCACGAAAACAGGCTGAATATTCTACCTTCTCAAAATATTCTACTGATTTTTATTTTTTTCAATTTTTTTGATTCATCCCTGCATTTCGACTAAAGAATTAGGGCAATACCCTAACAATTGCTAAAATTTTGACCAAAGTTTGAAATATTTAAAAAAGAAATGAAAGCAGCCGTTCTACCCTGATTTCCCTTACTTTTGTTGAAATTGTACCCCATGATCACCTTTCCCAACGCTAAAATCAACCTCGGACTTCACATCACGCAAAAGCGTAAAGATGGCTACCATGAAATCGAATCCTGCATGGTTCCTATCCCGCTCTGTGATGCCTTGGAAATGATCTTGGACAAAAAGCCTTCTTGGGCTGTGACCGGTTTGGACGTGCCTGGAGATCCCAAGGACAATTTGATCTTGAAAGCTGAAAAGCTGCTCAAAAAAGATTACCAGGGTTTGCCTAGTCTCCAGATCCACTTGCACAAACATATTCCCATGGGCGCTGGCTTGGGTGGTGGCTCCGCAGATGGGGCTTTTGCACTGAAGTTGATGAACAACCTCTTTGACTTGCATTTGGACGATTTCTTTTTGGAGGAATATGCTGCAGAATTGGGGAGTGATTGCCCATTTTTTATTGAAAATACGCCAAAAATTATCCGCGGTAGAGGGGAAATTCTTGATCCCTGTTCGGTATCCCTTCAAGGATCTTACCTAGTGCTAATTCACCCAGGAATCCATGTAGGGACCAAAGAAGCTTACGCGGGTGTAGTTCCCAAGGCTCCCAAAACCAAACTAGAAACCATTTTGGCAGACCGTAACCGCTGGAAAGAGGAATTGGTCAACGACTTTGAACCCTCCGTGTTTCTAGCCCATCCTAAATTAGCCGAATTGAAAGCTAGCCTCTACCAAGCGGGAGCATACTATGCTGCCATGTCGGGTTCTGGCTCAAGTATTTTTGGCTTATTTGACCAAAAGCCCACTTTCCCAGACTGGCCTACGGAATATTTTGTGTTTGAATCCCTGCTTTAATGGGAACGGATTGAAAAAATTAGGCTTTCGGTATCGATGCCTCTTTTCTCTTTTTTTGCCAATAGTTGATGACCGGATAGATCAACACCGAAACGAAAATGATGCCTGTACCCAAGTAAAACTCTTGGGTCATTTTTTCTTTTTCCCCAAAAATTAAGACCGC
>JAXISU010000253.1:0-3780 GCA_034680425.1 Cyclobacterium sp. | reverse complement strand
GCTACCTTTTCAATTTCTAGCCCGCCTGCATAGCTTGCCGTGCGGCTGTGGTCCGAAATGCCTAGGTAGTCGTAGCCCAAAGCTTTGCAATGCTCGGCCATCTGCCGCAAACTGTGCTTGCCGTCGCTGTAAGTAGAGTGGTTGTGTAATATTCCTTTTAGATCGCTGTTTTCAAGCAAGACAGGAAGCGTGCCTGCCTTGGCAAGCTCCACCTCGCCCATGCCTTCCCGCATTTCCCGAGGGATAAACTGCAGGTTGTTTTGTTGAAAAAACTCCGCTTCACTTTCAAATTTTGATTTTCGAATCAGTTCACTTACCGTTTCCTGCTCATTCACAAAGCTGCTTAGATGCGCTTTGGAAGCGACAAAAAGCAATTCCTTGGAAGCAAAATCTTCCAAGCTACACAAGTGAATAACAAGCTGTAGTTCGGGCTCTTCTAATTTTCCTCTCCAAGTCATGGGGCCAGAAAGGGCTTTGATCCAGGTGATGCCTGCTAGTTGAGTCAAACTCGATTTAATGGAATGGAAATCCGCGGATCCAATTAAAAATTCTCCTTCAGAAATGATTTCTAAACGGCGGGCAAAATCTCCAACGATTCCCACCTGTGCTGCTGGATGTTCTTTTCGCAATTGATTTGCCAAGGAATCAATCGTTTCCTCGATATCGGCATAGAGCCATTTACCGGAAGTGGAAGCCTTGAACAGTAGGCTTTGGATGATGGTTTCTTGTGTTTTTTCTCCGAAGCCCTTCGTTTGAGCCACCTTCCCACTTTGGCAGGCCTCCATGAGTTCGTGTGTGGAGGTAATCCCAAGCTCCTTCCACAAGACCTGTACTTTTTTGGGTCCCAATCCTTTCACCTGAAGTATCTCCAACACACCAGTGGGAGTTTGCTCCAGGAGTGCATCCAAAGCAGGGAAAGTACCGGTTTCTTTGAGTGATTGAATCGCTTCAAGGATGCTTTTTCCAATGCCAGGGATAGCTGCCAATTCTTGTGAGCTTAGGGCCATCAGATCTTGACCCAAGCGCTCCAAGGCATTCAATCCTCCTTGGTAACTCCTGATTTTGAAGGGATTTTCATCGTGGAGTTCTAGGAGCTGAATGCACAGCTTAAGTCGGTTTAAAATAGCCTTGTGGTCCAAAATTTTAGTTTTTTGCAGGTTTCCAACACAATTGTTGCCAAATATAGTTTCAATTTAAACGCCTGAGAACTAACTTCCCTGAAAGACGTACTAATTTCGAGGAGTTTAATTCTAAAGTTTGAACCTGAAAAAGAACAAGCATGTCCTATTGGATCGTAAAAACTGAGCCCAGCACCTATTCTTGGAAAGATTTGGAAAGCAAAGTGGAAGATACCTGGGATGGGGTGCGCAATTTTCAAGCAAGAAATAACTTGAATCAAATGAAGCAAGGTGATTTCGTGCTGCTGTACCATTCTGGTGCAGAAAAAGCGATTGTAGGACTTGCCCAAGTAAGCCAAGAGGCCTTTCCTGACCCTCAGGATGCAGCTTGGGTGGCGGTGAAACTCAAACCTGTTCGTGCCTTGGCGACTCCCTTGACCTTACACCAAATGCAGGAAGAACCCGAATTAGCAGGGATTTCTTTACTGAAGCAGTCCCGTCTATCGGTTCATTCTCTCAGCGAGGAAGCCTACACCTTGATCTGTAAATTAAGTTACTGATGCGAATTCTACTTTTCCTTTTTCTAGCTCTTATGGCCTTGCCTGCTGCAGCGCAACTGCAGTTTAAGGAGCGGCTGGAGGTTCCTACACAAACTTATGACCCCATTTTTGAATTGATGCGGATTCCAAACGGGCTCGTGGCTTTTCGTACTATTCAGCCTCGTAGCTTGGATGCGGACCGCGTTTTTGAATATTACCTTACCTCCGAGCAACTTCAATCCCAAAGGCTGGTGGAGGTCAAGATGAGGAAGGGTTTTGATATGATTGGCTACGATACGGATGGGAATAATCTGTATGTATTGTTTGCCAAAGGAGAAACCGCTGCCGCTGAAAAATATGTGTTGCACCTAGACCTGGATACCCAAGTGGGAGCAGAACACGATGCCGCCAATCTGCTTCCTATGGACTTGGTGGAGTTTTTGGTTTTGGACCAAAAAGCAATTTTCATGGGGATTTCAGATACCCGTCCTGCAGTGCAGATTTTTTCCTTGGAAGACAAAACCGTTCAAACAGTGCAAGGAATCTATGGCAACGAAACCCATGTGGTTCAGATGCTGAAGCTCCCAGAAATTCAAGCCTTGGAGGTAGTAATTCGTCGAAGAGGTCCTTTCAAATCGCAGGAGACGCTTGTTCTCACCTTTGACTTGCAGGGAACCCTACTTCGTGAACTCAAATTGGAGCCCTTGGGTGGTCCAGATGAAGAGCCGCTCGACGGCCTGCTACTAGCTGGCGAGGGGTATGGGCAAACGCTTATTGGGGCTTTTGGTAAGGAGGTGCGAAATTCCTACAAAGGGATGTACTTAGCACAGATCAATGAATTTGGAGAGCAAAACATAGGGCTGTATACCCTGGCAGATTTTCCTAATTTTTACAAGTACCTGCCTGAAAAACAGCGGATAAAACAAGAAGAAAGCCTAGCGGAACAACTTGAAAAAGGGAATAAGCCTTCCCTTCGAAATGGATATGCCATTCGGGATGTCAAGGAATTCGAGGATAGGTATTTGATCTATTTCGATCAATTTTCAGTTTCTAGTTCACGTGGTGCTGGGACTGTAGCCCCCTCTTTAGCCTCTCAGCGCTACCGCTACGATCGAGCAAGCCGCATGGGTTACATTCCTTACTACATGGATCCTTACAATTCTTTAACTGGACCTGTTCAAACGTACACCCTGGTAACGGAATACACCTACCGATCTGCACATTTTATTGAAGTAGCGAAAACAGGGCAGGTTCTTTGGGATAATTCTGCCCGGTATGAGGATGTCAATACCACCTATCCGGAACCCTTTGCTGAGATTTCGGCGCAAGGGGATGATGTGTTTCACCTCTACCTAATAAACGACAGGATCAAATTCAATTATTTTAGAAAAGGAGAAAAGGTACTCGAAAATAAATCTGTTCAACTGGAACTGGATCCCAATCAAGGAGAGATACAGTACACGGATCAGTCATCCCTGCGACTGCTCCATTGGTATGGCACTTATTTTTTAGTTTCAGGGATTCAAAAAATCCGATCTACTGATTCCGAGGGAAAGGAAGGAGTGCGGGAAGTGTTTTTTATCCACAAACTTTTGCTGGACGGGGATTTGTACGTGCCAAATGAGGACGCTGACTAGATTATTTTCTATATTTACCGCAAATTTGACCCATGCAAAAACGGCTCGTCCTCGATCAGCAGCAGATTGACATCATCCTGAAGCGGTTCTGCTACCAACTCATTGAAAATCATGACGATTTCGAGAATACCGTTTTTTTGGGACTACAGCCACGAGGAACCCTGTTGCTCGATAAAATTGTAGCCTTGGTAAAGGAGATTTCTGGGATTACAGTTCCTTCCGGCTACTTGGACGCCACCTTCCATCGCGATGATTTTCGACGCCGGGATTTTCCGCTCAAGGCCAACGAGACAAAGATCGATTTTTTGGTGGAGGGCAAAAAAGTAGTCCTTATCGACGATGTGCTCTACAAGGGCAGGTCAGTTCGTGCGGCCATGGATGCGATGATCGCATTTGGCAGACCTCAAAAAGTAGAATTGATGGTATTGGTAGATCGAAGACTCACCCGAGATTATCCGATCTTACCTGATTACTATGGAGTAAAAG
>JAXISU010000252.1:0-3787 GCA_034680425.1 Cyclobacterium sp. | reverse complement strand
ACTTTTCAGTTCCAATTCAGATCCAATCAACACCATCGTAATCAGCACCGAGGCCAACATAAAGGTGGTCTGAAAGGTGTCCGTCCAGACTACGGTCTTGATTCCTCCTCGATAGGTATACAACCAAATCAGTCCTACTGTAATCAGCACCGAAACCCAAAAAGGAATGCCCAAGGAATCAAACAAGATCAATTGGAGCACACTAGCTACGAGATACAATCGAAGCGAAGATCCTAGGGATCTTGACAGAATAAAGAAAAAAGCTCCCGTTTTGTAGGACCAAAACCCAAATCGATCCTCCAAATAGCTGTAGATAGATACTAAATTCAGGCGATAGTAGAGCGGCAATAAAACCTTGGCTATGGTAAAGTATCCCAAGGTGTAGCCCAAAACAACTTGGAAGTAATAGAAGTTAGAATTACCTACTTCGCCCGGTACGGAGATGAAGGTGACGCCAGACAGAGAAGCACCAATCATTCCAAAGGAAACCAGAAACCAATGGGAATTGCGGTCTCCAGTAAAAAAGGTGTCTCCAGTTAACTTTCGGGTAGTCAACCAGGAAATGAAAAAAAGTATCCCGAAATAAATTAAAATAACTGTTAAAACGAGTTGCGGATTCATATTGTAAGCTTCTGTCGCTCGCTAAGTTGCCCATTATTCTTAATTTTGCAAAATGAATCAGTTCAGCTCACCCCTTCCCCATGTAGAAGAAATTGAAGTCCTCCTCGAGGAACTCATCGATCAGGAAGCGTTAGACCTCGTTGTATTCAATGACGATGTGAACACCTTTGAACATGTTATTCAGGTGCTCATGAAGGTCTGTGAGCACACCCATGAACAAGCGGAGCAGTGTACCTTGATCATCCATTACAAGGGAAAGTGTGCGGTGAAGAAAGGAACGAGGCCAGAACTCAAGCCCCTCTGTGAGGCCATTTTGGACGAAGGCATTCAGGCTGCAATTCTTTAAAAAAAATCCGCGTGAACTTCCCCTCTAAATTAATCGAAGACGCAGTAACGGAAATCTCCAGGCTTCCAGGCATCGGCAAAAAAACTGCACTTCGCTTGGCTTTGCATCTGCTTAAGCAGCATGAGGCGCATACGGAGGCTTTATCACTTGCCTTGACGCGCATGCGAGCAGAGGTCTCCTACTGCAAAACCTGTCATGCATTGGCAGACGAGGAACTCTGCACTACCTGTCAAAGTCACAAAAGAGACCGTTCCATGGTCTGTGTGGTAGAGGATATCGGGGATGTATTGGCTATTGAAAATACAAATCAATACCAGGGAGTCTACCATGTTCTCGGCGGAGTCATCTCTCCTGTGCAGGGCATTGGCCCTGAAGAATTGACCTGTGAAAGTTTGGTCTCTCGGGTCAAGTTGGGGGAAATTAAGGAAATCATTTTGGCGCTTTCAGCAACGATGGAAGGCGACACGACCTCATTTTATTTGGGAAAAATCTTGACTCCACTCGGAGTAAAAATCACCAGTATTGCCCGAGGCATCCCTGTGGGAGGTGAACTTGAGTTTACGGATGAAGTGACACTTGGCCGTAGTATTCTTACTCGAATAAATTATTCACAGGTGTAAAGAAATCCTTTGGAAGGAAACTTGGAGAATCTATATTTGCAAACTCTTTAGGGGGATTAGCTCAGTTGGCTTACGCGTCCCGCAGCCGTGCGGGAAGGTCATCGGTTCGAATCTTGGAAATATAAATGGGGGATTAGCTCAGTTGGCTAGAGCGCTACACTGGCAGTGTAGAGGTCATCGGTTCGAATCCGTTATCCTCCACAGGGCCCCGCAGCATTGCGGGGCCCTTTTTTTGTCTTGTAAAGTCATCCTTGTGGATTTCTAGATAACTGGGGATTAGCTCAATTGGCTAGAGCGTCCCGCAAGCTTGTGGGAGGGTCATCGGTTCGAATACTTTATCCTTGCGAGACTCCACCAAGGCAAGCATTCAGCTTGCTTTTTTTTATCTTAATTTTTTCTATTATGTACTACATCTACATTCTTTTTAGCCTGAAAACCAATAAGTACTACATCGGCTCCACGGATGATTTAGCCCGCAGACTCAAACATCACAATGCCGGATCTACCCCCTCCACCAAAGCTGGAGCACCAGATTGGGACATCCGATATACCGAAACCGTCCCAGATAGAGCTGCTGCGCTTAGCGCAAACTTGAACTCAAAAAGAAAAAGGGCAGAAACTATCTCGAAGCGTTAATCCAAAAAGGAAAAATCTAGTAAAAAACATAAAACGCCTCATTAAAAAATCAATTCCTTTAAAAAATTTGCCTTATTTCGAACTGGAGCTTATATTTTCCCTTAGAATAAATAAACCCAACAGAATACAGAGCCCACTGGCCTTTCTGAGTTTCTTTTTGAATCCTTCATGAAGTTTAAACTACTTTTTTTCGGCCTTATCATGTTTTTCAGCTTGAGCACCAAGGCTGCTGATCCAGAGTTTTATCGGCTTTATGTTACCACAAAAAAATGGGCGTCCTCAGAGCGAGCATCCTTCTTGGAAGGTAGAGTCAGTAGGGAAATTCTACATCGATTGGATAGTATCTATGAAGAAAGCCCAAGCAGCTATGAATTCATATATGACCCCTCGAGTCAAGCGTTAAAGGTTTTTGTACATTGCTCTTTTGACATTTATACACTTCGAGGAGACCAACTAATTGAAGAGTATAAATTTTCTAACCGAGGCTATACCTGCGGATCCTATTTTTTTAAAAGAAATAATTCCTTTCAAACTTTAGGCGCCAGAGGCTTTTGGAATCACCATGCTGACTTATTGAAATTTGATTCCTTAAAGGGTTCCTGGGAATTCATTCAAACAAAGCATCAACCCTTAGACTATTACCAATTAGGAGCCTACCAAAATTCAAAAGGTATCGTAACCTTTTTGGGGGAATACAACAACCCGAGGATTCCACGATTAGAAAAAGAAGCAAATGGTTTTTTTCTAGACTTAGAGAAAAAATCTTGGCAACCCATCCAACTCGATATTGAAGAATTTAACCTTGCCGAAATTATAAAAACAAATGAAAGTCATTTGTATGAAACCCAAGATTACGCATTAAGCATAACCACTTCCCAATTGCCAAACCTAGGCTGGTACATTTGGATTCTTATTGAAAAAGAATCCGGTAAACTTTATTTTTATGAAGGAAGTAGGGACACAGAACTATTTTACTCCACTTATCATGAGGAAATTGGGAATTCTATTCGCTATTTCGATTACTATTTAGATTCGGATACCGAAGGTAAAGAAGTGGTGATTAACTTGGATAGCATCCGTAGCAACTCGAGGGAAATCGGGCATCTAAGGCTTATTGATTTTCCAGAAAAAACTGAAACTACTTCCTTGTTTTCCCTAGCGCTTTGGATTGGATTTCCAGCTGTTTTACTTCTTGGTTTTTGGATGGGAAGACAACTTCAAAATAAGAAAAAAGGAAGTACCCCTACTTCCATTGAAGAGGAAATTGAGGAAGAAGATCTCGAAGTGGAGAATGCTGAAATCCTTCAACGATTGTTACTCCATAACGGGGGAAAACTGACTACTGATGAATTTGATACACTCCTGGGTATCCAGGAGATCACCAACTTTGACTCCAAACGAATCAAACGCTCCCGACTCATCAAATCACTCAATAAAAGATACGAGGAGAAAAATGGTTTCCCGCTAATTACGCGAATCAAAAATCCAGAAGACAAGCGGTTTGTCTTCTACAAGATTACATTTGAAAATGGAAATTAAAGGACTACCTCATTTAGGATGAAGT
>JAXISU010000251.1:0-3787 GCA_034680425.1 Cyclobacterium sp. | reverse complement strand
TAACTTCTTTTCGCAATTCAGGATTGTTGCGGTAGTAAAAGGAAGAAACCGTCTCTGAAAAAAATACAGGCAAGATCTTCTCCCCTTCCTCGTTGGTCAGTTGTCGAATGCTATCCAATACCGCAGTCACTGAGCGAACCGACTTGCGCTGGTTAAACTCCTCGGAAAGATTATCGATGTCAATCTCGATTTTGGTGTAGTTTTTCGTTTGATAGGCGTCTAATTTGCGCTTGTCGTAGGTCTCCCGCTTGGCTACTGCCTGCCGAATCACTTCAAACGCAGGGTTTTCGCCCGCTTCAAACACGAAGGTTCCCAACTCGAATGCTACTGGCCAGAGTTGAAAATTGAGCGTTTGTTCGAAAGTTTTAGCCAAAATCTTGGATTGTGTCGTATAACCAAGGTAGCTGACGCTTAGACTATCTCCGATGGAACTTGCCTTCAACAAGTAATTGCCCTCAAAATCCGTGGTAGTTCCGGAGGTTTTTCCTTTTAAGAATACGCTTGCAAAAGCAATGGGATCACCTGTTTCCGCATCTGTCACCTTACCCTTGAGGGTATACTGTCCGTAGGAAGCCGATGCAAAAAGAAGAAAGAAAAGTAGGAGTAAAAATCGAGGCATAAATCGATACACGAATCCACAAATTGAGAACGCAAAGTTAGAGGATATTTTTGAGCGGTTTTTTTTTACTTCAAAACATGCTGGCTCATTTTTTTATGCCTGATTTTCAAGTAGAATAGTTCAAAAATTAAACTGAATAGTACCATCTATTCCTTCGGAACGTATATTTACAAACTAGTTTTTCGCACATGCTTTATGATGTTGTAATTGTAGGTGGTGGTATTGTCGGACTCGCTTCGGCATACAAGTTGATCAGTTCCCGTCCTGATTTGAAAATTGCCATTTTAGAGAAAGAGAGCCAATTAGCCAAGCACCAGACAGGCAATAACTCGGGAGTAATCCATTCAGGATTGTACTACAGGCCTGGGTCACTTCAATCCATCAATTGCGCCAAAGGCTACCAAGAGCTGATCCACTTCTGTCAAGAAGAAAAAATCCCCTACGAGATCACAGGGAAAGTGGTAGTTGCTACCCGAGAATCCCAAATACCCCTTTTGAACAAACTTTTGGAAAGAGGCCTGCAAAATGGCTTAAAGGGCACCCGAAACATAAGCCTAGAAGAACTCAAAGAATACGAGCCCTATTGTGTAGGTATTGGGGCTATCCATGTTCCACAAACAGGAATCGTAGATTACCAGAAGGTAGCGCTAGCCTTTGGGCGGAAATTTATGCAACTGGGTGGACGTATTTTTTTAGATCATAAAGTATTGAAAATCAATCGTAGGAACTCTATCAATTACATTGAAACATCAAAAGGTATGTTTCAAACCAAGTTGGTAGTCAATTGTGCCGGATTATACTCCGATAAGGTGGCCCAAATGAACGACGACTCCATCGATGATGTCAAAATCATTCCTTTTCGAGGCGAATACTTCAAACTCAAAAAAGAACGGGAGTACCTGGTCAATAACTTGATCTATCCTGTTCCAGACCCCAATTTTCCTTTCCTTGGTGTACACTTCACGCGTAGGATAAATGACGGTGTAGAAGCAGGGCCCAATGCGGTGTTAGCATTCATGCGGGAGGGCTACAAAAAATCACAGGTTAACTTTGCCGAGTTGGCAGAAATCTTAGCCTGGCCGGGATTTCAGAAAGTGGCAGGGAAATATTGGAAAACTGGTTTTGGTGAATTGTACCGCTCTTTTTCCAAATCCGCCTTTACAAAGGGACTTCAAGAACTAATCCCCGAAATCCAAGAATCTGACCTCGAGGAAGGAGGCGCAGGCGTACGTGCTCAAGCCTGTGACCGCACAGGGGGACTTTTGGATGACTTTGCGATCCGTGAATCCGAGTTTGCGATCAACGTACTTAATGCACCCTCCCCAGCCGCTACGAGTTCCTTAGCGATTGGAGGAACAGTGGCTAATATGGTACTCAAGCGATTCTAAACAACTATTTTTAAAGGATAGTCTTCCTTAACCCATGCAATTAAACTTGAGTCAAAAATTCAAGAAGGCGCTTTTCAGCATAGTTAAACTCTGAGCCTTGGATTGAAAATCCAGTATGCCCTCCTCGTTTGGGCATTTCCAAGTAGATTTCAGTACTGCCTTGGGCAAATGCTACAGGGTAGCATTCCTGACCCAATAAGGGATCATTGAGGGCGTTTAAAATCAAGGTGGGTACGCGTATCCCGTTCAAGCGGGTATGTGGACTTGCCTGCTCGTAAAAGTCAGTTGCATTCGCAAATCCATGCAGTTTGGCGGTGTAATGGGTGTCAAAATCGTCAAAATCCCGCACTTCAGGTAAACGTTCCAAATCAATCAATCCGGGATACTGCCTCCCTTTGGCCTCCATTTTCTTTTTCAACTTGCCGAGAAACTTTTGTTGGTAGAATCGATTGACGGGCCGTCGAAGCGTAGCTGCACTGGATGGCAAATGCACTGGCGTAGAATATACTGCCGCTTTTTTCAGGATAGAGGGAACGTCCTCCCCTTTCTTTCCCAAGTAATTCAGCGTTTGTGCCCCTCCCATGCTGATTCCTGCCAGGTAAAGTTCGGAATAGCGGGTTGAAGAAAGTACATGCTGAATGACCGTATCCAAGTCCTGACTGGATCCATGGTGGTACAATACCGGCTGTAAATTGAGTTCGCCCCCACAGGAACGATTGTTCCAAACCAGTACATCGATGCCTTGCTGATTAAACAATTTGACCAAAGCTCGGGCATAATGCCGCTGCGAATCTCCCTCCAAGCCATGAGAAACAATTAAAAGCCGCTCTCCTCCGACCCGTGACCAGTCCAAATTCAAAAAATCCCGATCTGGGGTATCGATTTTTTCCCGTTCATAGCTTACACCCTCAATCTTTCTCCAAATGCTGGGAATAATCGTTTCGAAATGACCATTTAGGTAAAATAGCGGGGCTTTAGTATACGATGAGGAAAGAATAGGCATGGAAAAAGATGTAAAAACTTCAACTCAACTTCATTTTTAGGTAACCTAGAAGTTAATGTAAACTATTAATTTTCAATTCATTAATGTACTCATAGAGTTAAAGGGGATTAAATTTGAAAAAGAAGGCGATACGTATTGCCTTCTTTTTTGCTTTTTAAGATCTAATGAATCCCTTCACCCTCCCAAACTCTTTAAAGCAGACCTTCCTGCTAGAAATCCTGTGGTCCAGGCTGCCTGAAAGTTGAATCCTCCGGTGATTCCATCCAGGTTAAGGACCTCTCCAGCAAAATAGACGCCTGGATGAAGTTTGCTTTCCATGGTTTCTGGATTGACATCTTCCAAAGACACTCCCCCCGCAGTCACAAACTCCTCTTTGAAGGTAGTTTTTCCTTGCATAACGACTGGGTAGCAGAACAAGCACTGTACCAGCTTATTCTGCAGCTTCTTGGGAAGTTGACCGAAAAGCTGCGCTTCGGAAATATCTGCCTGTAGGCAAAAATGCTCCCAAAGACGTGCAGGTATCCCAAAAAGCGGATGGGAATACACCTTCCGATTGGGATGAAGTTGTGCATAGTTGCTGAGCTGCTCTGCGTATGCCTGCTCACCTAGGTCAGCATTCCATTGGATGATCGCTCGCGCCTTGTACTGTTGCTCATGTAGCCAATCCGCACCAAAAGCCGAAAGCTTGAGCACTGCTGGCCCACTGATGCCCCAGTGCGTAATGAGGATTGGACCTCGGTAACTGAGTTTGGTTCCCTCCAACTTCACCACTGCATC
>JAXISU010000250.1:0-3793 GCA_034680425.1 Cyclobacterium sp. | reverse complement strand
AGGTAGTCTGTTTGGTACTCAATTCGACCACTCCAATTTTTGCCGGTGAAGGTGACTCTCCCACTTTGGGGTACTCTACTGGGATGATTTGAGAATAAATCGAATCGGTGGAATTGATCATGTAGTAATCACGAATCTGGTTGGCATCGATTTGCCAAAAAGAAATACGCTTGCCGTCTGGGCTCCATTGGAAGCCATCGCGGCAGGCAAATTCCTCTTCGTAGGCCCAATCGAAGGTTCCATTGATTCGTTTGCGTGTGCCATCAGTGGTTAATGCTGTGATTTGACCAGAAGTCAAGTCTTGAACATACAAGTTGAATTCACTCACAAAAGCCACTTTAGAAGCATCTAGATCGAATTTAGCGAAGCGTAAGGAACTTTCAGGAAGCTTCTCTCCTACCTGTGTTAATTTACCAGATGCAAGTTCATACACCCAATAGTCTCCTTGCGTTTGCAAGCGCCACACTGCCTTGGTGTTGGTGTAAACCAATACTTTCTGCCCATCAGCAGAAAATGCAAAGTCGGTAATGGAAAGGGGTGCTTGCCCTTTTGGGCTAAGTTGAACCGTAGAAATCAACTTCTCTCCTACTGTATTTGGTAAGGAGTGTCGGAAAATCTCATTTTTTACGACCGAATAATAGGTATCCCCTTTCTTGTCCCATTTGATCTCCTGCCCAAAAGCAGTGAATCCAATTAGGAAAGTCATCAAGAAAGAAAGAAATCGAAAGGCTTTTTTCATGGGTTATGTTAATCGTGATTCTAAGTCAAATAGGTTAAAATAAATGGAGAATTCAAGGCTACTTTCCTAAAATTTCATCCAATCTCATGCTGTAATCGTATTGCAGATCCTCGTGCAGGGCAGCGATGTTTTTCTGGATTTTCTCTGTTTGCTTCAAAAACAGGGACTGAAGGATGGGATGCTGGTACTTCAAATACCCATATTTTTTAAGTTGCTCGCAGAAATACAGCAGCAATTCCACCTGATCCTCTTTGTTTTTGCTGAATTTGAGCGCTTTGTTGAGTTTCCGGCGGATGGTCTGGGCTGATTTTTTGGTTAAGTAAAAAGAAGTGGTGTTCGCCGTTTGAAATAATTCATCCAACTCTTCTTTTACCGTATCTACAAATAGACTGGGCTGATCCCTTTCGTTGAGTTTGAAGTATAAAAAGGCCTTGTTGTCCCGAGTGAACTTGCTCAAGTCTAAGATTAAGCTGCTTAGCTCCTTTTCATCGAGGTAGGAAAGCTCTTTTTTTATAGCGGCCAAACTAGGAATATTCATACGAAAGGGTTGAAATCAGGAGGTTTTGGGATTGCAAGAACTAATTTTTTCAGGATAGTTTTCTCGAATCCAAACAAAAGTTGAATCAATAGGAGTTTATCAATAAATTTAAGGCAAATAGCAGGAAGTTATGGAAGCGTACGGAAAGATATTATTGATTGCGATGCCGGCATTTTTTGTGCTGGTACTCCTTGAAAAAGCCTGGGGCATTTGGAAGGGAAAGGATACCGTTCCTGTTTCGGACATGATTGCAAGTTTGAGTTCGGGCATCACCAACGTGACCAAAGATGTGCTTGGGCTAAGTGTGGCGGTTATTTCCTACCAATGGCTCTTTACCCAATTCTCCTTTTTCACGATTGAGGCCACTTGGGCGGTGTATGTCATTGCCTTTTTTGCCTTGGATTTTGCGGGCTATTGGACCCACCGCATTGCGCATGAGTACAATATCTTTTGGAACAATCACATCGTGCACCATTCCTCCGAAGAGTTTAACCTTGCTTGCGCCCTACGTCAAAGCATCTCTTCCATCTTCAAAATCTTTGCAATTTTCCTATTGCCAGCTGCTTTTCTAGGGGTTCCCCCTGAAGTAATTGGTGTGGTAGCCCCCTTGCATTTATTTGCGCAGTTTTGGTACCATACCCAGCACATTCGCTCCATGGGTATTCTTGAAAAAATCATCGTCACCCCTGCCCATCACCGGGTACACCACGCGATCAATCCCGAATACTTGGACAAAAACTACGGACAGATATTCATCTTCTGGGACAAGTGGTTTGGAACCTTTCAAGAAGAACGAGCCGATATTCCTGCGGTCTATGGGGTCACTCGACCGGTACAAACCTGGAATCCCATCAAAATCAATTTCATGCATTTGTGGCTATTGATTCAGGATGCCTGGCGTGCCAAAAACTGGGGAGATAAGCTAAAAATTTGGTTTATGCCTTTGGGTTGGCGACCCAGTGATGTGGCAGCGAAGCATCCAGTAGCTAAGATTCAGGATGTGTATCATTTTGACAAATACAACCCCGAACTGAACGCTGGGATGCGAATTTGGAGTTTCGGGCAGTTGATTGTCTTGCTGCTCCTGTTGAGTTACCTTTTCTCCAATTTGGCAGCAATTGGAGCTCCTGGCATCTTTTACTACGGAGGATTCGTCTTCCTCACGGTGTTTGCTTACACCGAACTCATGGATCGCAATCCACTTGCCTGGTGCTGGGAAGCGTTAAAGAGCAGTTATGCCCTTTATTTTGTGTTCACCACTGGAGATTGGTTTGGACTCAATGCCCAGATTCCAGGTGCAGTCTACGCGTTTGTGGGCTACTTGGTTATTTCTACGCTTTCCTCTCTCCTCTTTTCCATACAAAAGCCAAACGCTTCCTCTTCTAGCTCGCAACTTGCTGAATGAAAGAATTTGCCCAGCTGATTGATGCCTATGATCTAGCCAAAGCCGAGGGGCATGCCATGGCCCTGGCAACGGTGGTTCAGGTAGATGGATCTGCCTACAGACGCCCTGGAGCACGAATGCTCGTAACTCAGGATGGAAGATTAACGGGGGCGATTAGTGGGGGCTGTCTCGAAGGAGATGCGCTTCGCAAAGCACAGGCAGTCATCTTTCAGCAAAAATCCATGTTGGTCACCTACGACACCACGGATGAGGATGACCAGAAGTTTGGAATTGGCCTGGGCTGCAATGGCATCATTCACCTCTTGATCGAGCCCCTGGACGTGAATCAGGCAGACAATCCTGTGGAACTGATTCGTCAGGCAAAATCAAAGCGGGAGACATCCCTATTGCTTACCTTCTTTTCCCTCAAAAACTCTAAAAAGGAGCAAATCGGCACGGTACACCTCACCCAAGGTCTGCAGCAATTTGGATCCCTGACTAAAGTAAAGGAAGAATTCCATCCCCGTATCCTGCAAGAAATTGCTGCATTTGAGCAGCCCAGCAGTCGAATTCAGTGTTTCGAAGAGTTGGACGTGCTTTCCATTTTTTTTGAATTGATTCACCCTCCCCTACAGTTGCTCCTTTTCGGAGCAGGCAATGACACCCTCCCTGTAGCGCAACTCGCGGCCCTCTTGGGGCATGAAGTGATACTGGTGGATGGGAGAAAAGCCTTGGCCACGAGCAGCCGATTTCCTACCATTCAACGAATCATACAGGGACCTGCAGAAGAGGTCATGGAGCAGATTGAAACGGATTTGAATACCGTAGCGCTCCTGATGACGCATAATTTTGACTACGAACTGGTACTCCTCGAGAAATTGTCACAGTTGCTACTCCCTTATATCGGGATCTTAGGTCCCAAAAGAAAGACTGAAAAGCTCTTGGAGCGACTACAGGTAAAGGGAATCGCTATTCCTACCAGTAATCTCTACGCTCCGATTGGCTTGGACCTTGGAGCAGAAACATCTGAGGAAATTGCATTGGCCATCCTTGCTGAAATCGCTGCTGTAGTTCGTAAACGGAAACCCGGTTTCCTTCGGGATAAGCCAGGTCCCATTCATGATTCCGGGTT